>JAUTXA010000210.1 GCA_030838265.1 Actinomycetota bacterium
GTCGAGAGCCACGGACAGGCTGAACGTGCCCGCAGTGGTCTGGGGACCCACGCATAGAGGACCTAGTAGGCAGAAATCGGGCGGCCCCAAATCCAAGAAGCGAGGGGTGCTGGCGTACCCGTGTAGCTGTTCGGTCGATTGAGAGACTCCGCAGGCCACCTCGCCGCGCCCCGCGTAGTCGTGCCAGCAGTACCACTGGGTGGTCGAAGGCGCGGATCCGTCGGTCGGGATCGTCGCGAGATCGATGTCGTAGGTGCCGTAACCAGCACCCCCGCGCGAGGACTCGTACACCCCGGTGAGGCTCCCCATCTGCAGAGGCTTCGGTGGGGTCGCCATGGCGCCGGTCGACACCAGACCACCCATCAGCACACACAACGCCGCCACGACCCCGATCCGCTTCGACATGTTCGCTCCTCAGCTCAGTCCTGAGGTTGCTTCGCCGGCTCGCTGCCCGATTCCTCCCAAGTTGCCGGAGTCAGCCGAGCGGTTGGCCGGAAGTGGCGCGGGATCCGGGGCCCTGACCCCGGATCCTGCGCCAGTTCGGGCGGCGGCGGCGGGGGTGCGTGGGTCAGCCGCCGAGGAGGGCGCTGATGCCGGCGTCGACCTTGGCCGCGGCGGCGGTGACGAGCCCGGGGCGAGGGGCGTTGTCCTCGGTGGCCACCACGCCCACCTGGCGCTGGTCGAAGAGGGCTTGGGTGGCCGGGGGCAGGAAGCGGGTGATGGGGGCGTAACCGTGCAGGTCGTCTCGCCGCTCGCGGTAGTGGTAGTAGCGCATCGGGAAGTAGACGTGCAGGTGGTCGATGGCCCGCGTGAGGGCGACGTAGAAGAGGCGGCGCTCCTCGTCGACGCCGTCGGCATCGCGGGTGGCCATGTCGGAGGGGAACATGCCGTCAGCGGCCTGGATGACGTGCACGGCCCGCCACTCGCCGCCCTTGGCCGAGTGGACGGTCGAGAGGGTGAGGAAGTCGTCGTCGAGGTGCGGGGGCTGGGCCAGGTCGCCGGTGTGGGCGGCCGGGTCGAGGACGAGCTCGGTGATGAACCGGCTCCGGGAGGCGAAGCCGGAGGCCGCCGCGGCCAGGGCCTCGAGGTCGCCGAGGCGGACGTCGGGGCTGTCGTAGCGGCGGGCCACGATCGGCGTGAGGAACTCGGCCAGCCGCTCGACCTGGGTGGACGGGGGCGGAGCGGGCTCGACGGCACAGTCGCCCAGTGCCGCGGCCAGCCCGGCCAACTCGTCGTGCAGCAGCGGCGGCGCGTCCTCGGCCGCCTCGGCCAAGCGCAGGATCGGCGAGGGCCCGTCGCCCTCGGCTCTCGGCCGCACCCCGACGGCGGCCATGACCCGCCGGGCATTGGCCGGCCCCACGCCCTCGAGCATGGTGAGGGTGCGGAACCAGGCCGGCTCGTCGTAGGGGTTGTCGGCGATGCGCAGCAGGGCCATCAGGTCCTTGACGTGGGCCGCCTCGAGAAACTTGAGGCCGCCGTACTTGACGAACGGGATGTTGCGCCGGCCCAGCTCGATCTCGAGCAGGTCGCTGTGGTGGCCGGTGCGGAACAGCACGGCCTGCTCGCGGAGCTCGATGCCTTCCTCGCGGTGCGCAAGGACGGCGTCGCACACGGCATCGCTCTGGTCCTGCTCGGTCATGCAGGTGACGAGCTCGGGGCGCTGGCCCTCGGTGCGGTCGGTGAAGAGCTCCTTGCTGTAGCGGCGCCGGGCCTTGGCGATCACGTCGTTCGAGGCGGCCAGGATCGGCGCGGTCGAGCGGTAGTTCTGCTCGAGCACGACGAGGGTCGTCCCCTCGAACTGGTCGGGGAAGCGCAGGATGTGCTCGGGGTCGGCGGCCCGGAACGAGTAGATGGCCTGGGCGTCGTCGCCCACCACCATGACGTTCGTGTTGGTGGCCCGCATGGCGCGGACGATCTCGGCCTGGATGGCGTTGGTGTCCTGGTACTCGTCGACGAGGACGTGCTCGAAGCGCTCGGCGATGATGGGTCCCAGGTCGGGCTCGGTGGCGGCCGCGTGCCAGAAGAGAAGGAGGTCGTCGAAGTCGAGCAGGTGCTGGGCCCGCTTGCGCTCGATGTAGCCGCCGAACACCTCGGCGATGGCATCGGCTTCGGCTGCGCACCACGGGAAGTCGCGCTTGAGGACCTGGCGCAGCGGCTCCTGGGCGTTGACCATGCGGGAGTAGATCGAGGCCAGGGTGTCCTTGCGGGGGAAGCGGCGGCCCCGCTCACCCAGCCCGGCCTCGGATCGGACCAGGTTGAACAGGTCGACCGAGTCGTCCTGGTCGACGACCGTGAACGAGGGCGGCAGCCCGAGAGCCTCGCCGTAGGTGCGCAGGAGGCGGTTGGCGACGGAGTGGAAGGTGCCGCCCCAGACCTTGCCCCCGATGTCAGCGCCGATGAGGCGCGAGGCGCGGGTGAGCATCTCGTGGGTGGCCCGGCGGGTGAAGGTGAGCAGGAGGATGCGCTCGGGCGGCACGCCCCGCTCGACCAGGCGGGCCACCCGGCTGGCCAGGGTCTTGGTCTTGCCGGTGCCGGCGCCGGCGATCACGGCGAGGGGCCCGTCGCCGTGGTCGACGGCCTGGCGCTGGGCGGGATTCAGGGACTCGAGCCACGTGGTGGTCGCCATCGGCCCAGGGTACCTTGCGGGTGGAACACCTGTTCGTGATCGGGCCTGGCCCAACTCTTCGACAAAAACGACTCAAGGGGGCGAGGCGACGGTCCGAGGCAGTAGTTGACGTGGATCTCTCACCCGGAGAGCTCGGCAAGAAGCGCAGAACCCCTGGGGAGGATTACGAATGACAGATGCAGCCCGCCCCGCCCCCCGACGGCTGGTGCTGATCGATGACGAGGACGGTCGACGCCGGCTCTCGTCCCTGCTCGACGGCGACCCCACGCTCGACGTGGTGGGCCAGTGCCCGCCCGCCGACGCCGTCGCCGTGGTGCACCAGGAGCAACCCGACGCCGCCCTGATCGGGCTCGATCGCGAGCTCCACGCCCTCGAGGTGCTCTCGCCCATCCGCTCCCACACGCCGGCTTGCCGGTTGGTGGTGCTCACCGACCTGGTCGACCCATGGACGCTGACCGAGGTCCTCGAGCGCGGCGCGCACCTGCTCATCGACGAGGACGCCGACGTCGTCCACCTCAGCCGCATCCTCGACCAGGTCGACGACGAGCTGCCGGGCGCCGAAGCCGAGGCTGCGGTCGAGGCCGCCGTCGACGCGGCGTGGACGGACGAGCTCGAGAAGCGACGGGTGGCGCGCCACCGCCATCCCCGGGTACGCAGCTGGTTCCACGCGTCGATCGCGGCGGCGGCCCTGGTGGCCGCGGCCATGGGTGTCGCCCGCGTCGGAGGCATCGCGTCGGTCCCGGCCGAAGCCGCCTACCAGCGCGTCCTCATCGGCACCTGACGGCGGGACGGGCTTAGGGCTCGAGGGCGGCGGCCTTGGCCGCGTTGAGGGCGGCCTCGCCCTCGGCGCCATCGCCCACGGCGGCCGGCGCGGCGGGAGTGGCGGGCGCGGCGCCCGGGCGCTCGAAGGACTGCTCGGCCGGCAAGAAGCGGAACACGAAGCCGGCCGCCACCAACGCCACCGACGCGCCCACCATCAGGGCGGTGGTCATGCCCTGGGCGAAGGCGGTGCGGGCCCCGAGGGAGAGGTCCACGCCGGCCTGGCCCGGCAAGGTGTGGCTGATGGCGATGGCCTGGCCCAGCGACTCGGTGGCGGCGTGGCGGAGGTTGGCCGGAAGGGCTCGCACCACCGGCGCCACGTGGCTGTTGTAGCGAGAGGCGAGGAGGCTGCCGAGGACGGCGACGCCGAGCGCCCCGCCGAGCTCGCGCGTGGTGTCGTTCATGGCCGACCCGACGCCCGCCTTCGACATGGGGATGGACGACATGATCGACCCCGTCGACGGGGCCATGGTGAGGCCCATGCCGCTGGCCAGCACCACCAGCACGAAGGCCAGGTAGGGGTAGCCGGTGCCGACATTGGCTCGGGACATCAGGAGGAGGCCCACGGCCACGGTCGAGAGGCCGATGGTGACGATGGTGCGCGGGCTCGTCCGCTCGACGAGCCGGGCGCTGCTGGGGGCCACGATCATCATGGTGAAGGCCATCGGCAGGGTGCGGACGCCGGCCCCGAGAGGCGAGTAGCCCTTCACCAGCTGGAGGTACTGGGTGAAGAGGAAGAAGAGGCCGAACATGGCGAAGAACACGAAGGTGATGGCGCCGCAGGCCGCGCTGAACCGCGGGTTCTTGAAGAAGGCCAGGTCGAGCATGGGGTGCGGGTTGCGCAGCTCCCACCAGCCGAAGACCCCGAGGATGACGGCGGCGATGGCGAAGGCGCCGAGCGTCTGGGATGAGGCCCATCCCTTGTTGGGTGCCTCGATGAGCCCGTAGAGCAGGACCCCGAGGCCGACGATCGAGAGGAGGGCGCCGACCGGGTCGAGGCGTTCGTGATTCTCGTCGCGCGAGGTCGGCACCAGGAAGTGGCCGGCCACGACGGCCACCACGACGATGGGGATGTTGATGAGGAAGACCGAGCCCCACCAGAAGTGGCCCAGTAACCAGCCCGACGTGATGGGGCCGATGGCGGCGCCCGCTCCGGCCAGGCCGGCCCAGATGCCGATGGCCCGACCGCGCTCGTGGGGCGGGAAGGTGTTGGTGAGGATCGACAGGGTCGAGGGCATCACGAGGGCGGCGCCCACGCCCATGACGGCTCGGGACATGGTGACGCCCAAGGCCGAGTGCGACAGGGCGGCAAGGGAGGCGCCCGTCCCGAAGATGACGAGGCCGATCGTGAGGGCGCCCTTGCGGCCGTAGCGGTCGCCCAGGGCGCCGGCGGTGAGCAGCAGCCCGGCGAAGACGAGCCCGTAGGCGTCGACGATCCACTCGAGCTGGGACTGCGAGGCGCCGAGGGTCTTGGTCATCGTGGGGATGGCCACGTTCAGCACGGTGTTGCCCACGACGACCAGCAACAGGCTGAGGCAGAGAACCCCGAGGGTCCACCACCGTCGCTGGTACACGAGATCGCTATCCATCATTGACTAACCAACCACAGCGGGGCGGCCGTTCATTCCAGACGTGAGGCAACGACCAGCCGGCGGGGTGCGCCTGGGGGGAATGCGCCCCCGCCGGCCGGTCGGATGGTGCGCAGGCTCAGGCGGCCTGGGCGGTCTTGGGCTTGGCCGGGCTCTTGGCCTTCGAGGTCGACGTGACCTTGGTGTCGGCGAAGAGGGGCGCAGCGGCGTCGAGCAGGCGCTCGGCGAAGTCCTTCTGCTCCGAGATCAGCTTCTCGGCGAAAGCGAAGGCCCGCTCGGCCAGCTCGGTGGCCGTGGGCACACGCTCGGCCCACGGGGCCTCGGGCAGGCGGGCGGCGTAGGGGGCGAGGCGGTCGGCGAGGGCCTGCACGCCGTCGACGATGGCGTCCTGGCCGCGGCGGACGGTGGTGAAGACCTGGTCCTCGACGTTGGTGAGGGTAAGGGTAGGCACCGGGGGGAGCTCCTTGGCTGGGGGACGGATCACCCTGTGCGATCCGGCTTTGCTAACTGTAGTTAGCGTTTGCTTGCTATGTCAAGCCCCAAGGAGGGCGTGCCTGGCCCAGGCGTGGAGAACGCCTAGAAGACGTCGGCGAGGAAGGTCAGCAGGGCCCGGTTGACCTCATCGGGGCGCTCCTGCTGGACCCAGTGCCCGGCCCCGTCGACGATGACGGTCTGGCGCAGGCCAGGCACGAGGGGCGTCATGCGGTCGGGCGGGGACATCAGCAGGACGGGGTCCTTCTCGCCGGCGATGAAGAGGGTCGGCGCCTCGATGAGGGTGCCGTCCCACGCCGCGCTGGCCTCCCAGTTGCGGTCGAAGTTCCGGTAGAAGTTCAGCCCGCCGCGGTAGCCCGTCTTGGTGAAGGTCTGGGCGTAGGTCGAGAGGTCGTCCTCGGTGAGCCACGCCGGCAGCTCGTCGGGAAACGTGAGGCAGTCGAGCAGTCCCGTGCCGGCCGCGGGCATCACCTTGAACGACCCCGGCGGAGCGTCGCCCGAGATCGAATAGAGGAAGCCACGGTGGAAGCGCTCGGCTTGCGGGTCGAGCTCGCCCTCGGCCACCCCCGGCTCCTGGAAGTAGAGGATGTAGAAGAAGGTGTCGCCGAAGATGGCTTTGAAGATGGCGATGGGCGGGCCCGACGACCGGGGTGAAAGGGGGACGCTCATCGCCACCACCGCCTTCACCCGCTCGGGTGCGCGCTGGGCCGTGGCCCACACCGGTGGAGTGCCCCAGTCGTGGCCGACGAAGACCCCTTGGTCGTCGCCGACCACGTCGAGGATGCCGAGCAGGTCGTCGCTGAGATGGACGATGTCGTAGTCGGCGATGGCCTCGGGCTTGCCGCTGTCGCCGTAGCCCCGCTGGTCGAAGGCGATGGCGTGGTAGCCGGCCGCGGCCAACGCCGGGAGCTGATGGCGCCACGAGTACCAGAGCTCGGGGAAGCCGTGACCGAGGATGACGGCCGGTCCCTCGCCCGCCTCAACCAGGTGGAGCTCGTTGCCGTTGACCTCGACCTGGCGGTGACGAATCTCCACGTCCGGGGCTGGGCTGGCTGTCATCGGCCGCAGCCTATGGCTCGGTCAGGTCACGGTGACGAGGATTCGCATGCCCGCCGTGTAGTGCCCCACCTCGTGGCAGCCGATGTAGAAGGTGCCGGCCTTGTCGAAGAGGTGCGACAGCTGCCCCGTCTTGCCCGCCGCCAGGGTGAGCTGGTCGGCGGTGTCGCCCATGGTCATGTGGTCGTGGCCGCTCGTCATGGCCTTCTCGTGATCGGTCTGGGCCTTGGCGTCGCCGATGAAGGCCTCGTGGACGAGGTTGCCGCGGTTGGTGAACTGGAAGCGCACCACGTCGCCCTTGCTCACCTGGATCGAGGCGGGGTCGAAGTCGATGTCGAGCATCGTGACCGCCACCGTGCGGCCCGGCCGCAGCGACGGCGAGACCGACGTGTGGCTGGTGGCCTTGCAGCCCGCGCCGGCGAGGGCAACGAGAACGGCCAGGGCAGGGAGCAGACGTCTCATCGCGAGGTGGCCTCCAGGCGCTCTTTGCAGTGATCGGAGCAGAAGTAGTGGTGGTGCCCGTCGATGATGGCCTGGGCCGGGGCGTCGGCGGTGCGGACCTGCATGCCGCACACCGGGTCGATGGCGTAGCCCTCGCCGCCGCCGAAGCGCTCGCGGTTCCGGTACAGGTAGTAGAGGTAGGCAAACAGGGCGAGGAAGGCCAGGTTGAGGAAGGTCGTGTAGTTCCACGAGAACGTGGTGTGCACGATGTCGTGCGGCCTGGTCGTCGGCGTCGACCCCACGAGGGCGAAGAGCCCCTCGACGGCCAGGCCGGCCACCGCCATCACGACCCAGAACCAGGCCAGCAGCCGCAGCGTCAGGCCCGTCCCGTAGTACTTCCGGTAGATCAGCAGCAGGGGCAGGGTGATGAGGTCGGCAAAGATGAAGGCGATCACGCCGCCGAAGCTGATGCCGCCGTGCCACAAGGCGGCCGCCATGGGGACGTTGCCCACCGAGCACACGAAGCTGACGATGGCGATGATGGGCCCGACCACGACGTTCTCGAGCGAGGTCCACACGCCGTGGCCCCGGAAGAAGACGCTGTTCCACGCGGTCATGGGGACGAGGACAGCCAGGGCGCCGGCCACGACGTAGCCGATGACCAGCTCCTTCCGCAGCATGGTGAGGTCGGCCATGGTGTAGCTGGCGGCGTCGGACCACGCCGCCTTCGAGCGCAGCTTCTTCGACCACGGCGCGGCCTCGAGCTCGGCCTGGCGCTCGTCGCTCACGCCCACCATGCCCTGGTGGTCGTGACCGCCGGCCATCTTCCCCTCCTGCAACCGCTGGCGCGCCGCATCGGCCAGTCCGCGTCGAAGGACGAAGCCGCCCGTCAGGGCGAGCAGGAGGATCATGATGGGCCCGCCGATGAACTCGGCCGCCGCGAACTGCCAGCCCATGAGGATGAGCAGGACGACGCCGAGCTCGATCACCAGGTTGGTCGAGGCGAACATGAACACCATGGCGGTGACGAAGTCGGCGCCCTTCTGGAACAGCGACTTGGCCATGGCGGTGGCCGCGTAGGAGCACGACGAAGACACCATCCCCAGGCCGGTCGCGCGGGCCACCGACTTGGGCCGGTGGTCGCCCATCATTCGCTCCATCTGGTCCTTGGAGACGAAGGCCTGCACCGCCCCCGACAGGCTGAAGCCGAGGACGAGCGGCCACAACGTCTCCCAGAACATGAAGAAGCCCTCGCGCAGCGAGCGGCCGATGCCGCCGGTGACGGTGGCCAGCACCAGGCTCATGACTTCACCAACCGGGCGATGGCGGCCGACGCCTCGGCCACCTTGGCCTCGGCCTCAGGGCCTCCGGCCTCGATGGCGTCGCGCACGCAATGGCCGATGTGCTCGTCGAGCAAGCCGACCGCGACGGCCTGCAGAGCCTTGGTGGCGGCCGAGATCTGGGTGAGGACGTCGATGCAGTAGCGGTCGTCGTCGATCATGGCCTGCAGGCCACGCACCTGGCCCTCGATGCGCTTCAGCCGCTGCAGGTGCTTGGTCTTGTTGTCGGTGTAGCCGGCCACGGGCGCACCTTACCCCCCCGGGGTATGGGAGGAGCAAGCTCGGCCCGATGGGTGCTGCGCCTTGCGTCCCCTACGAGCCGTCGATATTATCACTTGAGAATAGTGTCCACTCAGGGGGAAGGGGAGCGGCATGAGCGGCAGTGGTGGGGTTACCGAGCAGGAGCGAGACAGCGAGTCCGTCCGTCTCTTGCCGCTGTCGAAGTCTCCGTTCCAGGCGCCGACTGATCGCGACATGCTCCCATCGGAGCGGCGACTCTTTGTGCAGACCCACCGGACTTGCGTCTTCGGCTACGCCCGCCGAGCAGACGGGCCGGCGATGTCGGTCGTGTACTACGTCCCGGCCGGGAACGGCGACCTTCTGGTGGCCACGATGGGAGCTCGGGCCAAGGCCAAAGCCGTGGCCCGCAGCGGCAAGGTGAACCTCTGCGTGCTCGACGAGACGTGGCCCTTCGCCTACCTCCAGGTCTATTGCGACGCCATCATCGACGATGACCCCGACACGCTGGTCGACGTGATGATGGGGGTGGCGGAGCGCATGTCAGGTGAGCCCTTGTCACCCGAGGTGCGTCCGATGGTCAAGGCCATGGCAGAACAGGAAGGGCGCGTGCTGCTGCGCTGCCGGCCGTACTCCACGTTCGCCACGCCGCCGCGCCACCTCCACCGCAACGACCAGGAAGAGCAGGTCACGCACTGGCTGTCGGCGGCGGTGCCTTGGGACGCGCCCGACAGCCCCGACGCCGCTTGACCACACCCGGCAGCCACGGCCGGGCCACCGTCGGACGACGCCGCCAGCTGATCAGGCGGGCGGCCCGCCTTGGATCGGGCCCCATTGCGAACCCATCAGGGCGGCGATGTCGGCGACGTTGGGTGGCGTCTCGTTGTTGAAGAGGTCGCCATCGGTCCAGTGCTCGACCATGTGGCCGTAGGGGTCGAGCCAGTAGTCGTAGATCTGGCTGCCCAGGATGTGCCGACCGATGCCCCACTGGTGCTGGCGTCCGGCACTGACGAGGTGGGTGTGACCCGCCATCAGGTCGTCGAAGCTGGCCACCTCGAACGCGGCGTGGTTGAACTTGGCCTGACCGACACCGAGAAGGAACAGGGTGTGGGGGTCGACGTACTGCTCGCCCCGATCGCACCGAAGGAAGGCGCCGAGGGCGGTGTTCTCGTCGAGCTGGATCTCGTCCGACGTGACCAGACCGAAGTGCTTCTTGTACCAGGCCTCACTGGCCCGGTAGTCGACGACGTTCAACACGCAGTGACCGAGCCGCTTGACGTGCGAGGGCCCCGGTTCGAGCCGGACAGGGCCGCCCTGGCGCGGCCGGTGGGCGGCATCGTTGCGGGTGGGCGCACTGGGCAGGGGCAGCTCGGCGACCGCACCGCGGCCCGCCACCACCTCGACCTGGAACCCGTTGGGATCGGTGGTCCGGACGGTGCGTCCGCCGCCCGGACCCTCGAGCTCGGTGACCTTCGAGAACTCGTCGTGGGCGGCGAGCGTCTCGAGATCGACCTCGGAGCTGGCCTCGAAGGCGAGGCCGAGAAAGCCCGGTTCGTCGCCGCGGTGGGTGACGTGCACGAAACCTTCGGCGTCGGCGCCCCGCATGTACAGGGTGTCGGCCGTGCGATCGGCGCACGTCATGCCGAAGTCGACGAGGAACGAGTGCATGGCATCGAGGTCGGGGGCGCGGAAGCGAACGAAGGCGACGTCGTTGACCTTGATGCCCATCTGCTGGTGCGTTTCCGCCGAGAGCGTGCCCGTCCCAACCGCGACCAGTGACTCTGCTCTGTTCATCGTGGTGGATGGTCGACGATTCGCTCGTTCGCTCACGCTGGCCGTCCTTTGGGCTCGACCATGACGCATCGGTTGGTGATCGAACCTATGCCGTCGATGGTGGTGACGATGATGTCGCCGTCGGCCAGGAACTTGCCCTGTGGGGCGCCAACGCCGGCGGGGGTTCCGGTGAAGATGAGGTCGCCCGTCACGAGCGTGGTGACCTGCGAGAGGTACGCGATCAGGGTGGGGACGTCGAACACCATGTTCGCCACGGTGTCGTTCTGCCGGGCCTCGCCGTTGACGGTCGTGGTGATGCGCAAGGCGCCGACGTCGGCGATCTCGTCGGCCGACACCATGACGGGGCCGATCGGCCCGTACGTGTCGTAGGTCTTCCCGAGGTCGAAGTGCGGCGGGCTGGCCGCGAACTGCATTTCGCGGTCGGAGATGTCCTGACCAACCGCCACGCCGGCGACGTGGGCCCAGGCCATCTCCGGGGCGATGTCTCTCCCGCCTTCGCCGATGACGACCACCAGCTCGCCCTCGTAGTCGCAGAGGCCGCTGCGCAGCTCGACGTCAGCCGTCGGGCCCACGAGACACGACGGGAACTTGGTGAACACGAGCGGGTTCTTCGGCACGTCGACCGAAGCTTCGGTGGCGTGATCGAGGTAGTTGAGCCCGATGCCGAAGCACTTCTGAGGAGCGGGAACCGGCGGTCCGAGGGTGACGTCGTCCAGCAAACCCGTCGGCTCTTGCTCATCGAGGGTGGACGCGACCGTCATCAGATCGGCGGCGTGCCGTAGCGCATGCATCGGATCGCCTCCGATCGAGCCACCACTGACAGACTCGACGTCGTAGTAGTCATCGCCCACGACGAGGGCAGCGCGGCCTCCCACGTTGGCCAATCGGAATCCCATGGTCTCTACACTCCGTTCCCGTTGGAATATTCGGCGGACGGGCGTCGTTATCGATTGATAATAACGCTACACTGAGGCGTGATGCAAGGCATGGCTGACAGAAATCCAGTGCGGCAGCGACGGGCGAGGCCCGATATCCGCGAGGTCCTCTTGGAGTCGGCCCTCGTCGAGTTCGGGGCCAAGGGCTTCGACGGCGCGTCGACCCGCTCGATCGCCCGGCGCGTCGAGGCGCACCAACCGCAGCTCAACTATCACTTCGAGTCGAAGGCCGCCTTGTGGACTGCGGCGGTCGACTACCTCTTCGGTCTGCTGGGCGAGGAGCTGGCCGACGTGCTCCCCACCGAGATCGCCGGGTTGGACGTGTCGCAGCTGGCGACGATCTTTGCCGGCGGCTTGCGTCGGTTCGTGGGGTTCGCGGCCAAGCACCCCGAGCTCAACCAGATCATGGTGCACGAAGGCACAGCGGCCAGCGATCGCCTGGAGTGGATGACCGCCACCCATGTGAAGCCGTTCTTCGAGGCCATCAAGCCCGGGTGGCTGCTGCTGCGCAGCGCCGGCATCGCGGCACCGATCGACTTCGAGATCCTCTACTACGTACTCATCGGCGCCGCCTCGCTTCCCTACGTGAACGCCCCTGAGGTTCGGTTGCTCACGGGCCGCGATCCGAAGCACCCCGACTGGATCAAGGCGCACGGCGACGCTTTGGTCGCCATCCTCCTGCCCGGGCTGGCGGCCGCACCGTCGGGCTGACCGCTCAGCGCATGCGGTACGAGATGGGAAGGTGCTTCAAGCCGCCGACGAACACCGTCGCCGATCGTGAGGGTTCCCCCGCCAGCTGAATGTCGTCGACTCGCTTCAGGAGCTCTTCGAAGAAGACCCGGAGCTCGAGGCGGGCCAGGTGGGCGCCCAAGCAGAAGTGGACGCCGTAGCCGAAGGCGACCTGCTTGTTGTCGGCCCTCGCCACGTCGAATCGGAAGGGATCCTCGAACACCGTCTCGTCCCGGTTGGCCGAGAGGTACGCGAGGTAGACCGAGTCGCCGGCCGGGATGAGCTGGCCGCCGACGGTGCGATCCTCGGTGGCGGTGCGCATGAACTCCTTGACCGGGGTCACCCACCGGATCATCTCGTCGACGGCGCTCGTTCCCAGCGACGGATCGTCTCGCAGTCGCGCCAATTGGTCAGGGTGCCGGAGCAATGCTTCGAGCCCGCCCGCGATCGACGAGCTGGTCGTGTCGTGGCCGGCGGTGGCGATGATCACGTAGTACGACGCGGCGTCGTAGTCGTTGAGCAGCTCGCCGTTGATGGTGGCATTGGCGATGACCGACGCCAGGTCGTCGGTCGGGTTGGCCCGACGGTCGGCCGTCAGAGCCACGAAGTACTGGAAGAAGTCGAGCATGGCCGCCATGCGCTGTTGCTGGGCGTCGCCCGAGCGGTTGATCTCATCGTCGTCGCTGCCGAAGAGGTCGGCGGTGAGCTGCAGCATCCGCGGGAAGTCCTCCTCCGGAAGACCGAGGATCGACAGGATGACGTGGAGCGGGAACCCGACAGCCACCTCCTGGGCGAAGTCGCATGCGCCACCGAGATCGGCCATGCGGTCGATGTAGCGAACGGCGCGCTCGCGGATGCGCTCCTCGAGCGCCCTGATCTGGCCGGGGAGGAACCACTTGGACGTGATGCCACGGAAGGCCTTGTGGTCGGGCTCGTCCATGTGGATGAGGGTGCGCAACACCTGACCGCTCGCCGCGGCCCGAGCTTCCATCTCGGACGGCACCAGGAGTGGGCGAGGCGCGTTCAGAAAGTGCTCGTTGTCGCGCTCGACCTCGAGCACGTCAGCGTGCCGGGTGATGGCCCAGAAGGGCCGGTACTGCTCGGACTCGACCCTGACGACTGGGTTCTCCCTGCGCAGCACGCGACAGGCGGCGTGGAATCTCTCCTCGTCGGCGTACGCCGTCGGGTCGACGAAGACCCGGGTGAGATCAGCCAGATCGGTGAGATTGGTCAGACTCATGGGTCCCTCTCCAGGTTTGATCGGGGCCAGTATTATCGATTGATAATACGACAACCGGAACGGTCGTGCAATCGAGGATGCGCAGCGTAGGTCCGCTACCGAGTGCGGGGCGGGCGCAGGTAGTGGGCCCGGTTGAAGCGCTTGCCGCTGACGCCGAGCAGCCAGGTCGAGGCCTTGGGCCAGCCCAGCTGACCACCGAGGTCGAGGCCGTCGGTCACGA
>JAUTXA010000279.1 GCA_030838265.1 Actinomycetota bacterium
AAGCAGGAGTCGCCCCCGGACTGAGCGAAACATCTCCACGTCGAACGCTCCTCCACCCCAGATTCCTTCGCACTCAGGAGACTCGCAATGAAGAATGGTCGTCGCCGCCGCACAGTCCTGGTCTGCAGCGCCGCTGCACTGATGCTCGCCTCGCCGGGCGCCGTGCTGGCCGCTGAGTCCCCGACGGCGGGCCATGCCACCGCCGCCACCGCCGCCGACTCCGTGTCGGCTGGCAGCTCGTCGAGCCAGGCCGGGTCGGCCAGCGCCACCCCCGTCTCGGCCGCAGGCCAGACCCCGGCGGGGGCCTCCCAGGCCACCCCCGGCACCTCAGCGGGGTCTCTCCTCACCATCGGCAAGGAGCAGAGCGGTCAGGTCAACATCGCTCCCTACGCCGCCACCGTCGGCCCGGACGGGTCGGCGTCGGCCGGCTCGGCCGCCCTGTCGATCATGGCCCGGGCCATCGGCACCCAGGCCTACGTCCTGCAGTCGAGCTCGCAGACCTCGTCGACGGGTCAGACCCAGAACTCGAGCGACGTGGCGTCGGTGAAGCTCGGCGTGTTCGGCTGGACCAACCTCTTCCACACCGGCTCCAACGGCGACAGCTATGTCCTGCGCAGCGGCGGCAAGAACTACGGCGTGAACAGCAAGCAGACCTGCGGCGTCGACCTCAAGGGTCACGCTGGCGTCGCTTGCGCCGACCAGGTCCCCGTCTCGTCGAGCAGCCCGGCCGTGGGCGGCTCGTCCGACACGGGCAACGGTGCCACCGCGACGGGCGGCGTCGGGGGTGCGGTCGCCACCGCCATCAACAACGTCAGCAGCGATGCCTCCGCCTCTCACGGTTACGGCACGGCCGTCGGCGTGATCCGGGGCCGCCACCAGTCGGGGATCGCCAACGCTGTGGGCCGGGTGGCTCACAAGCTGGGCCCGGCCGCTTTCGGCCCCGGACTCAGCCTGACGGCGGGCGCCGGCAACTTCGGCGTCCACCTCCTGGTGCTCCTGGCCTTCGCCGCTCTGGTCGGCGTCGTTGTGGCCGGCCGCCGGGCGTGGGTCGACGGCAACCTCTGATCCAAGTCCAGCCGTGACCGGGCGGTAGCCTCGCCGTCATGCTGGTCCGACGAGACGACGATGAGTCGCCGCCGCCGTCGGGCGGCTCGATCGTCACCATCGGCGCCTATGACGGCGTGCACCTGGGGCACCGGGCCGTCATCAGCGAAGTACGGCGGTGGGCCGACGAGCGGGACGCGGCGGCGGTCGTCGTCACCTTCGACCGCCACCCGGCCACGGTGGTGCGGCCTGAGTCGGCGCCCAAGCTGTTGACCGACCTCGACCAGAAGCTCGAGCTCCTCGAGGCCACCGGCGTCGACGAGGTCCTCGTCATCCACTTCGACCGGGAGCGATCCCGCGAGACCGCCGAGAAGTTCATCCGCGACGTCCTCGTCGGCCGGCTGGCCGCCCGGGCCGTCATCGTCGGCCACGACTTTCACTTCGGCCACCAACGGGCGGGCAACGTCCCGTTGCTGGCGGCGATGGGAGGCGAGCTGGGCTTCGACGTGGTGGGCATGCGCCTCGTCGACGACGGCACCGCCGAGTCGGCCGAGGTGTCGTCGACGCGCATCCGCCAGCTGCTGCAACAGGGCCTGGTGCGCGAGGCCAGCGCGTTGCTGGGCCGTCCCCACGAGGTGCGAGGACAGGTCGGTCGTGGCGACGCCCGGGGACGGGAGCTCGGCTTCCCGACGGCAAACGTCGTCGTCCCGTCCGAGATCCTCCTGCCGGCCGATGGCATCTACGCAGGGTGGTACGAGCGACCGGGCGGCCAGGTGCACCCGGCGGCCATCTCGCTGGGACGCCGGCCCACGTTCTACGACGACGCCGAGACGTCCCTGCTCGAGGCCTTCCTGCTCGACTTCGACGGCGACCTCTACGACGAGCCCGCCCGCGTGCGGTTCGTCGAGCGCATGCGGGGCGAGGTGAAGTTCGACTCGGTCGATGCCCTCGTCGACCAGATGAACCACGACGTCGACAACGTCCGCACCGCCCTCACCTGACCCTCAGTCGTCGGTGGGGGACGGGGGGCGGCGGAGGCGCTTGGTCTCGCCCCGTTTGGCCTTCGACTCGAGGCGCCGGGTCTTGGCCGCCTTGGTGACCTTGGTGGCGTGGCGGACGGGGTCGCGGTGGAGGGCGGCGGCCAGCTTCGATCTCAAGCGGTCGAGGGCGAGGGCCCGGTTGCGGATCTGGGAGCGCTCGTCCGACGCCACCACCCGCACCGACGGGCCCAGCTTCTCGAGCAGCCGCTCTCGCTGGCGCGGCCCGAGCGACGGAGAGTTGGCCACGTCGAAGCGCACCTCGGCCCGGGTGTTGGCGGTGTTGGCGTGCTGGCCACCGGGCCCGCCGCTGCCGGTGAAGCGCCACTCGAGCTCGGACACTGGGATGACGAGCGATCTCGTGACCCGCAGCTCGTCGTCCACCGCCCGATTGTCGCCCACCCACGCCCGAGTTCGACGGTTCTGGCACCAGATCTGGTCGCCAGGGCGACCAGATCTGGTGCCAGAACGTCATGATTGAGGCACGACCGGGCACGGGGTGGTCGGTTCCGGGTGGTTGGGCTACCCTGGAACCTGCTCGGGCGACCGGTCCGAGCGCGTCCCTGAAGCAACCGAGGTAGCTGTTGCATGCCTGACAAGTCCGCAATCATCGCCGACCACCGGCATCACGA
The DNA here is from genome assembly GCA_030838265.1 of Actinomycetota bacterium. Lineage (GTDB taxonomy): Bacteria > Actinomycetota > Acidimicrobiia > Acidimicrobiales > BP-101 > BP-101. The sequence continues at coordinate 2,714 of JAUTXA010000279.1, forward strand.
GTCCGACACGGGGTCACCCGAGGTCCAGATCGCGTTGCTCACTGACCGGATCAACCGGCTCAACGAGCACATGAAGCTGCACCCCCATGACCATCACACAAACCGTGGGCTCCTGAAGATGGTGGGCCGGCGCAAGCGGCTCCAGGCATACCTCCGCAACACCAACGTCGAGCGCCTGCGCGAGATCAACGCTCGCCTGGGCCTTCGCCGCTAAGGGCGCATCAACGACGACCGGCCAAGGGGCCGGTCGTTCCACATCCACAGCGGGGCGAGGAGCCAGCTGCCAGTGGAAACCTTCCGGGTCACGCTCGGAGCGTCCCCACTGGGAACTGGCCCTGCCGCCGCACGAACATAGGAGTTCCCATGGCGGAAGCCATCTCCGTGTCGGGCCCGATCAGTGGCACCGACAAGTCCCTTTCCTTCGAGACCGGGAAGCTTGCTCCCCAGTCCCAAGGCGCGGTCGTCGCCCGCATCGGCGACACCGTGGTCCTCGTGACGGCCAACGCCGCCACCTCCATCCGTGAGGGGATCGACTTCTTTCCCCTCACCGTCGACATCGAAGAGCGGATGTACGCGGCCGGCAAGATCCCCGGCTCGTTCTTCCGGCGGGAGGGCCGTCCCAGTGACCAGGCCATCCTGACCTGCCGCCTCATCGACCGTCCCCTGCGCCCCAGCTTCGCTGAGGGCTACCGCAACGAGACCCAGGTCGTGGGCACCGTCATGGGCGCCGACCAGGAGAACCCGCACGACGTGCTGGCCATCAACGGCGCCTCGGCGGCCCTGATGATCTCGGGCATTCCCTTCGAGGGCCCCATTGGTGCTGTCCGCATCGCCTGGACCTCGGACGGCAAGTGGATCCCGCACCCCACCTATCAAGAGGGTGACGAGTCGGCCTTCGAGCTGGTCGTCGCCGGACGAGCCGTGGGTGACGACATCGCCATCATGATGGTCGAGGCCGGTGGCACCGAGTCGGCCTGGGAGTCGTATGAGAACGGCGCCCCCAAGGTCACCGAAGAGGTGCTCGCCCAAGGCCTCGACGAGTGCAAGACCTGGATCCGGGAGTCCATCGAGCTCCAGCGCGAGCTGGTGGCCAAGGCCGGCGTGCGCGAGCCCATCTCGTGGGAGCCGCAGATCGACTACGGCGACGACGTGTTCGCCCGGGTCGAGGCCGTCGGCGCCGACCCCATCGCCAAGGCGTCGACCATCGCCCTCAAGGCCGAGCGCAACGCGGCGTCCGACGAGGCGACCAAGTCGATCATCGAGCAGCTCTCGGGCGAGTTCGAGGGCCGCGAGAAGGAGATCAAGGCCGCGGTTCGCAGCCTGACCAAGAAGCTCATCCGCAAGCGGGTCACCGAGGACGGAGTCCGCATCGACGGTCGCAAGACCGACGAGCTGCGCCCAGTGTCGGCCGAGGTCGGCGTGGTCGCAACCGCCCACGGCTCGGGCCTCTTCCAGCGGGGTGAGACCCAGGTCCTCAATGTCGCCACCCTCGGCATGCCGCGCATGGACCAGCTCCTCGACACCCTCGGCATCGAGGATCGCAAGCGCTACATGCACCACTACAACATGCCGCCCTATTCGAACGGCGAGACCGGCCGCGTCGGCAGCCCCAAGCGCCGCGAGATCGGCCACGGCCTGCTGGCCGAGCGGGCCCTGCTGCCCGTCGTCCCCCCGGCCGAGGAGTTCAACTACGCCCTGCGCCTCGTCTCCGAGGTTCTGTCGTCGAACGGCTCGACGTCGATGGGCTCGGTGTGCGCCAGCTCGCTGTCGCTCATGGACGCCGGTGTGCCGATCAAGGCGCCCGTCGCCGGCATCGCCATGGGCCTGATCTTCGCCGAGGGCAAGTACACGACCCTGACCGACATCCTCGGCGCCGAGGATGCCTTCGGCGACATGGACTTCAAGGTGGCCGGCACCGCCGACTTCGTCACCGCCCTGCAGCTCGACACCAAGATCGACGGCCTGCCCGCCGACGTACTGGTGCAGGCCCTGCAGCAGGCCCGCGAGGCTCGTCTCGCCATCCTGAAGGTGATGGAGAGCGCCATCTCCGAGCCCCGTCCCGAGGTCAACGAGACCGCCCCCAAGATCGTCAGCTTCCAGATCCCGATCGACAAGATCGGCGAGGTCATCGGCCCCAAGGGCAAGGTCATCAACACCCTGCAGCAGGAGACGGGTGCCGACATCGCCGTCGACGACGACGGCCAGGTGGGCACGGTCACCATCGGCTCGAAGGACGGGGCGGCTGTCGCCGAGGCCCGTCGCCGGGTCGAGCTGATCCTCGATCCGCCCAAGGCCGAGGTCGGTGCCGTCTACCAGGGCAAGGTCGTCAACATCACCAAGTTCGGGGCCTTCATCAACATCCTCCCCGGCCGAGATGGCCTCATCCACATCTCCAAGATCGGCGGCGGCAAGCGCATCGACCGTGTCGAGGACGTCCTCGACCTCGGCGACGACATCGAGGTCCGCGTCGACGACATCGACCCCCAGGGCAAGGTGTCGCTCTCGCTGGCGTCGGCTCCTCCGGTCGAGGCCGGCTCGTCGTCGGGCGGTGGCGGCCGTGACCGTGGTGACCGTGATCGCGGTGATCGTGGCGATCGTGGCGGTGACCGTGGTGGTCGTGACCGCGGCGACAGCGGCCGAAGCCGTGAGCCCCGGGCGTCGAGCGACAGCCCGTCGACCGGCAGCGCCTCGGGCGACGGCGCCTCCTTCGAGGACTTCTTCGAGAACGAGGTGGCCAAGGAGTTCGGCGACCTCGGCCCGGCTGACACCGGCAGCGCCGGCGGTCGCGAGCGCGACGATCGGGGCCCGCGCCGGAACCCCGGTCGCGGTGGCCGTCGCTAGCGGTTGATTCGAACCAGCTGCCTCGGCAGCGGGATGTGGGTGGTCACCGAGCGCATGCCAGACGTGCGCTCGGTGTCCGCCGGCTTCTGGGTGGGCACCGGATCGCGTGACGAGCCCGCCGAGCAGGCGGGCGCGTCGCACTTCCTCGAGCACCTGCTGTTCAAGGGCACCGACCGCCGGAGCGCGCGCGACATCGCCGAGACCATCGATGCCATCGGAGGCGACTTCAACGCCTTCACGAGCAAGGAGTACACCGCCTTCTACCTGCGGGTGCTGTCTCAAGACCTGCCGGTGGGGCTCGACATCCTCTGCGACATCATGGGCGACCCCGCCTTCCGGCCCGACGAGGTCGAGGCCGAGCGCCACGTCATCCTCGAAGAGATCCTGATGCGAGGCGACGACCCGGGCGACCTCGTCCACGAGCTGTGCTTCGAGGCCCTCTACCCGGGGCACCCGCTGGGGCTCGAGACGCTGGGGACCGAGGAGACCATCACGACCATGACGGGCGACGACATCCGTCGCTTCTTCGCCCATCACTACCGGCCGGCCAACATCGTCCTCTCCGCCGCCGGCGACCTCGATCACGACGACTTCGTGGCCGCCATCGAGGCCCGCTTCGCCCCGCCGGCCGGGGGCGAGGCGCCCGAGCGCGACGCGCCGCCGTCGCCCGAGGTGCAGCTCGTCGTCGATCGCCGCCCGACCGAACAGGCCCACCTGGTGCTCGGCATGCACGCCCTCGATCGCCACGATGACGACCGCTACGCCCTCGGCGTTTTGAACCAGGTCTTGGGCGGCGGCATGTCGAGTCGGCTCTTCCAGACCATCCGCGAGGAGCGGGGCCTGGCCTACTCGGTGTACTCCTACCGGTCGTCGTTCGATCAAGCCGGCGCCCTTTCCATCTACGCGGGGACGGCACCCACCAACGTGAGCGAGGTCATCCGCCTCATCGACGAGAGCATCGACGGCCTGCTGGCCGACGGTGTCACCCAGCGCGAGCTCGACGTGGCCAAGGGCCACCTGCGCGGGACAATGGCCCTCGGCCTCGAAGACTCGGCTGCCCGCATGAGCCGAATTGGCCGGAGCCAGCTTGTTCACGGATCGGTCCTCCCCGTCGACGAGCTGGCGGCCCGCATCGAGGCCGTCGAGATCGCCGACGTCACGCGAGTGGCCAAGCGGGTCCTGGCCAACCCCCGCGTGCTGGCTGCCGTTGGTCCCTTCTCGGAGACCGACGTCTTCACCTCGGCCCGACTCAGCGCCCGCTGACCTAACCTCCCGGCGTGGCCATCAAGGTGGGCGTGTTCGGCGCTGGGGGACGCATGGGCTCAACCGTGTGCCGGGCCGTGGCCGATGATCCCGGCCTCGAGCTGACCGCCGCCGTCGATCCGCACCACGCCGGCATCGACCTCCGCCAGGTCACGGGCATCGAGAAGCCCAGCCTCCAGATCGTCCCCGACGCCGACGCTCTCGAGCAGGCCGGCGCCGAGGTGGCCGTCGACTTCACCCTCATTGACGCGGCCCGCGAGAACATGCGGTGGTGCGCCAAGCGGGGCGTCCACGCCGTCGTGGGCACCAGTGGCTTCACCCAGGACGACTTCGACGAGTTCGGGAAGCTCTTCGCCAAGAGCAAGGCCAACTGCGTCATCGCCCCGAACTTCGCCCTCGGCGCCGTGCTCATGATCCGCTTCGCCGAGCTGGCCGCGCCCTACTTCGACAGCGCCGAGATCATCGAGCTGCATCACGACGAGAAGATCGACGCCCCGTCCGGTACCGCCATGCACACGGCGTCACGCATGGCCGAGGCCTCGGACACGTGGGCCAAGGACCCGACCAAGAAGAAGCTGCTCACCGGGGCGCGCGGGGGCGAAGGCCCGGGCGGGATCCGGATCCACTCGGTCCGCATGCGCGGCATGGTCGCTCACCAGGAGGTGCTCCTCGGCACCACGGGCCAGAACCTCACCATCCGTCACGACTCCTACGACCGCACGTCGTTCATGCCCGGCGTGTTGTTGGCGGTGAAAGCAGTTGGCGAACGGCCCGGCCTCACCGTCGGCCTCGACGCCCTCCTCGACCTCTAACCCCGCGGTTTCTCGGTTCGTCGGGCTGACAGCAACCTCCCTCCTCCCTCCTCCCTCCTTTGCTAACTGGCG
>JAUTXA010000280.1 GCA_030838265.1 Actinomycetota bacterium
CGCCGGCGCCGAGGACGGGGCCTTCGGCGCGGGTGCCCCGGCTGCCGTCTGGTGGTGCTGGCTGTTCGCCGGACTGCCGCGGAACCAGCCGATGGGCGACTGGACGGCCAGGGTGGCGACGAGCGCCGCCACACCGACCAGGGCGGCAGCCGGGGCCACCGTCCGGAGCTTGGGCAGCACGTCGAACTGGTTGCGGCCCCCGCCGACCGCCGCGGGTCGAGAGCCGCCGATCACGGCGACCCCGCGGGCATCACCGAGCCGGAGGGCGATGGCCGAGGCTTGGGCTTCGATGACCAGGGCGTGGACCTCGGGGTGCACCAGCACGGTGATGCCCTCGATCGAGGTCGAGACGGCGAGCACCCCAGGGATCTTGCGCAGCTGACGCTCGAGCAGGGCGTCGTTCATGGGCTCGACTGTACCGGGTGGGTCGCGTCCCGGACGATACGGTCAAACCGGGCCACGGCCTCGATGTGGAAGGTGTGAGGGAAGAGATCGACGACGTCCACGCCTGACAGTGTGTACCCAGCACTGGTGATGAGGCGCGCATCCCGCGCCAACGACGCCGGGTCGCACCCCACCAGGATCAGGCGAGACGCCCCGAGGCCGGTGAGGACCTCGGCCGCCGCCGCCCCCAGTCCGGCCCGGGGCGGGTCGGCGATGACGACATCCGGCGAGCCGCCGAGCGAGGGCCGCCAGTGATCGATCGAGGCCCGCTCCACCCTCGCCTCGAGGTCGACCAGGTTGTGGGAGGCGTCGTCGACCGATGAGGCCGAGGACTCGACGGCGACCAGACGGGCGGCGCGACGGGCGGCCACGACCCCGCCCAGCAGGCCCACCCCGGCATAGGTGTCGACGACCAGGCCTCCCGTCGGCAGGGCCTCGCCCACCGCGGCATCGACGACGCCGACCAGGGCCTCGGCGGCCGCGGGGCCGGACTGGAAGAACGAAAGGGCCGATACCCGCCAGTCCCGACCCGCGACCCGCTCGACGATGAACGCCGGCCGTCCCTTCTTGAGGCTGTTGGCCCCGACGACGATCACGTCGGGGGGCACGCGGACCTCGACCGCGCGCGGGGTCACCAGGACCAACCGCTCCCCCGTGGCGGCCGACACGCGCGCCGTCACCTCCCGCGCCCCCGGGAACCTTCCTTCGACCACCAGCTCCTCAAGGGCGGGATGGGCCACCATGCACTGGGCCGGGGCCAGCAGCTGGTGTGAGTGCCGAAGGCGATACGAGGGCCGTCCCCCGCGATCGACGGCCATGCGCAGCGTGGTGCGGTAGCCGGTCGGGGCGACGGCGTGGGTCGTCATGGCCGGCAGCTCCTCGGGCGAGAACCGCCCGATGCGACGGAGAGCGTCGTCGACCACCGCGGCCTTGAGCTCGAGCTGCGTCACTGGCCCGATGTGCTGCCACTGGCATCCCCCGCACCCGAGGGCGACGTTCGGGCACGGCGGCGCCGTCCGCCCCGGCCCGGGTTCGAGGACGGCAGTCACTCGACCACGGGCGAAGTCCTTGCGCTCGTCGGTGATCTCGACGTCGAGCACCTCACCGGGAAGGCCGCCCTCGACGAACACCACCCGGCCGTCGTCGTCGCGCCCGATGGCATCACCACCGGCGGCCATCGACGTCGTTGTCAGCCGCAGGCGGTCCACGGTGGAAGGCTAGGGCCCATCATGGCTGTTCCCGTCGTGCTCTCGAGCGCCGCCCTGTTCCCGTATACCGAGGCCGCGTTCCGCCTCGCCGCCGAGTGCGGCTACGACGGCGTCGAGCTGATGGTCAACCACGACCGGCGCAGCCAGACCGTCGACTCGGTGCAGGCCTTGTGCCGCTCGTACGGGCTGGCGGTGCGATCGGTGCACGTGCCGTGCCTCGTCATCAGCCAACACGTGTGGGGCTGGAACCCCGAGGTGAAGCTGCGCCGATCGGTCGAGATGGCGGCCGCCGTCGATGCCGAGATCGTGGTCGTCCACCCTCCCTTTCGCTGGCAGCGCGACTACGCCGAGTCCTTCGCCGAGCTGGTGGCCGAGATCAACGCCGCGGGCGGGCCGATCGTCACGGTCGAGAACATGTACACCATCGATGCCTTCGGACGGAACGTCGAGCCCTACGCCAAGGCCACCGATGACGACTTCGACGGATACGACGCCGTCACGCTCGACAGCTCGCACGCCGCCGCGGCCCGGCGCGACGTCATCGACCTGTACCGGAAGCTGGGGCGGCGCGTGCGGCACCTGCACCTGTCGGATTCGACGAGCACCAAGGGCGACGAGCACCTGCCCATCGGCATGGGGACGCTGCCCCTCGACGACCTGGTCGCCGCCATTCGCCACGATGGCTTCGACGGCGTCGCCGTCCTCGAGATCGCCATAGCCCGCCTGCCCGAAGGGGCCCGCACGGCGACCGCCGGAGCCTCGAGGGACTGGGCCGTGGCCGCCTTCGCCGGTAGGTTGGCCAGGCCATGACCGCCACCACGGACGCGACCGTCCCGCTCGCGGGCGGAGGCCAGCTACCCGCCGCCGTGGCCCAGCCCCTCGGGAACGGTCCTTTCCCCGGTGTCGTCGTCCTCCATGAGATCTACGGCCTGAACGACGACATCCGCCGGGTGGCGGGACGCTTCGCCGACAACGGCTATGTGGCCTTGGCCCCGGATCTGTTCGCCGTCGGCAACCGACTCCTCTGCCTCACCCGAGCCATGATCGAAGGCCAGCGCGGCCGAGGTACGTCCTTCGACCTCATCGAGGCGGCCCGTGCCCACCTGGCATCGCGACCTGACGTCGACGCCAACCGGCTGGCCATCATCGGCTTCTGCATGGGGGGTGGCTTCGCCCTGGCGTTCGCGGCCCGGCCCGGCACCGCCCTCAGGGCGACGAGCATCAACTACGGCGCCGTCCCCAAGGATCGCAACGCCATCGAGAGCGTGTGCCCGGTGGTCGGCAGCTTCGGCGGGAAGGACCGCATCTTCGGCCCCCAGGCCAAGCGCCTCGAGGACCACCTCACCGCCCTGGGCGTCCCCCACGACGTCAAGCTCTATCCCGACGCCGGCCACTCGTTCATGGGCCAGACCGAGTCGTGGCTGGCCCGTCTGCCCAACCCCACCAACCCCGGCTACTCAGAGCCCGACGCCGAGGACGCCTGGGCCCGCATACTGGCCTTCTTCGCCGAGCACGTCTGATCAACCGGCGCCGTCGCCGCTGGTCCCGGCGCCACCGCCCCCACCCCGGCGGCTGCGCTCGCCTCTCGTCCGGTCGAGAAGGCGGCCCAGCGAGGCCGGGACGGGCGCATCGGCCGGCACGGCGGGCTCGTCCGGTCTGGCCTCGGGCCCAACCGTGTCGGGCGAACCCGGATCGGGCTGACCAGCGGGGCGGCGGCCGGGCGGGACGGTGCCCGGCTTCGGCGGCCGGCGGATGAAGGTCGATCGAGCCCGTCGCAGCTGCCGGGTGGCGATCTCACGCGCCTCACCATGGAAGGCGAGACGGCGCAAGGCCACGTCGATCGGCCAGGCCAAGGCGGCCAGCAGCAGGAGCAAGCCGGTCAACGGGGCGCGGCCGCGTCCCGCCGGCAGCGTGCCGCGGTCAAAGGCGCGCGCCGGGCCGATCTCGCCCCGTCCGCCCGTGGCCTTGGAGACCGAGATGAGAAGCGTCCGGTCGGGGCTCCCCGGCTGGTACTCCGGCGAGTAGCCGCGCGCCACCGCCGACGTCACCGACGCCAGCGGGCCCCCCGGGCCATCGGCCACCGCGGCCACCGCGTAGCCACCGGGCGCGGTGGCCCCGATCTCGCCGACGAACGTCGTTCCCGACGTGCGATCGAGGGCAACGGTCCGGGCGACCAGGTCGGGTCCGACCACGCGCGCCGTGGCGGTGGCCCCGTCGACGAATGGCGTCTCGCCTTCGAGGGTGACGCGCACCTTGTCACCGATCAGCTCGGCGCGGACCGAGGCACCACTGCCACCGATGGGGAAGCTGCTCTTGACCACGCCCGACCAGAAGCCGACGTAGCCGGGCCAGGTGGCCCAGCGCTGCGACCAGCGGGCCGACGCGTCGCTGGTCCACGACGTGACCGTCCCCAGCCCGAGGCGCCACGAGGCCAGGAGGGGGTCGTCGTCCTTGCCGATCTCGAGCAGGTGGCGAGACGCGGGCTTGGCTGTCGAGGCCAGGTAGCCCAGCAGCGGAGGCGAGGATTGGAGCTGGCTGACGCTCGCCTCGGACGAGACGACCTTCGGGTAGAACTCCCCCTCGCTCACCAGGCGGCGGGCTGCCGTCTTCGTCTCGTCGGCCAGGATCTGGGGAAGCTTGCTCACATCGACGAGGTCGTAGTAGCGGCCCTTGCCCTGTTGGGCCACGGCCTGCAGGTGACGGTCGGCGCCCTGGCCGGTGGCCAACACGGTGATGGTGATGCCCTGCTTGGCGAGGTCGGCGGCCAGTGCCGGCAGGTTGGCCTGATCACTCTGCCCGTCGGTGAAGAAGATGATGTGACGCAACGGCGCCTTGCTCTTCTTCAAGGCATTGCCGGCGGCCACGATGGGGTCGTAGAGGTTGGTGCCCCCGTCAGCCTGCAGCTTCGAGATGGCGGCCTCGCTCACTGACCGGGCCGGGAGCTTCTGGAGCGGCAAGACGGTGATCGGCGACTGGTTGAAGGCGATGATCCCGACCTCGTCGCCCGGCTGGAGCGAGGCCACGGCGCGGCTGGCGGCGGCGCGGGCCACGTCGACCTTGGGCTGGCCGCCGACCGTGTCGGCCTCGGCCATCGAGCCACTGGTGTCGATGACGAGGACCTCGGCGACGGGGACGCGGCGTTTGGGGTCTTTCACGTCGCTGGTGACGGGCAGGATCTTCTCGAGGTCGGAATCGAGGTAGCCGCCGAGGGCATAGGAGTGATCGCCGCCGACCACCACCAAGCCGCGGCCCAAGTCGCGGGAGGCGGCGGCCAGCGTCTCGACCTGGATCGGGGTGAACGCCAGGGCGTCGACGTCGACCAACACGGTGCTCTGGTAGCCGGCCAGTCGGTCGACGGTCGGGAGAGCGCCGGGCTCGGACACGTCGACCTGCAGCCCGGCCGCGGTCAGAGCAGACCGCATCTGGCTGCCTTCACCCGGCTGGCCCTCGACCATGAGGATGCGATCGGGACCCACCACCTCGACCACCGCGAAGGCGCTGTCGTTCTCCTTCACCGCGTCGCTGGCCGCCGTCAGCTGGGCCCGGTAGCGGTGCATTCCCGGCGGGCCGGGCGAAGCGGCGACCTCGACGACCGAGTCCCCCGGCGTGAGATCCACCACTCGGTCGAGCACCACCGCTCCGTCGCGATCGATCGTGAGCCGCCCCGGTTGGGCGCTCGTCGAGTGCAAGGTGACGCGCAGGACGACGGTGTCTGTCCGTGTCACCCGGTCGGGCGCGTCGAGACGTCGAAGGGCGACGTCGGGGCCGCCCGCCTGGCCCACAACGTGCACGTCGACCTGGATGCCGGCACTGCGCAGCAGGCGGGCCTCGGGGCCGACGCTTCCTTCGGTGACCCTCCCGTCCGAGACCACGACCACCCGGCGTCGGGCATCACTCGGCAGCACGGCTGCGGCCAACCGCAAGGCCCCGGCCAGGTCGGTGCGGGTTGGGTCGACCACGACGGCGGGGGCCAGCAGGTGGGCCCGTTGCTGGACGGTGAGCTCGAGTCGAGCGTCGGCCCCGAACAGGGCGACGCCGGCTCTCGAGCCCTTGGGTTGGTGCCCGAGCGCCGACTTGACCCAGTCGACCGCCGCCGCCTTGCCACCCGCGCCGAGAGAGTCCGAGGCGTCGATGAGGAAGGCGGTGGCCACCCCGCTGCCGGTTCGGGGCAACGCCACCTCGAGCAGAGCGAGCACCAAGGCGGCGACGATGACGGCGCGCAGGGCCAAGGCAACGCGCCACTGCCGACGGGAGACACCTCGCCGTCGCCGGGACGCCATCAGCTCGAGGCCGAGGACGACGAGGAGGACGGCGACGATCCACGCCGTCACACCGTGCTCCCCGCGGGGCAGCCGCCCCTTGGCTCCCGCCCCTGCCGCGGGGACAGCCAGGTGGCGAACGGGTGCGATGACCGACTCCTCCGGCGCGGCGTTGACGGCCACCGTCCGGGCCCGCCCCGCCGTCGTGATCCGCCAGAAGCCGGGCTCGGTCGCCGATGGGGCCGGCGCGCCGGGCGCCACCAGGGCGCGCTCGCCTCCCGGGTCCACCACCTCGCTCCCCGCCCCCGATGTCCCCACCGGCAAGGTGTCGCCGACCCGTAGATCCGAGATGGGCTGGGCGGTGCCGGCCAGCTGGCCAAGCAGGCGATCACCGAGGACTGGGAACGAGACCTGAAGGGCCAGGTTGCTCTCCTGCAGGGAGAACCCCAGGTAGGCGAACGGCCGTCCCCCGCGTGTGCCGCGAACCAGCAGCGGCGTGGAGTCCGCGGCGAGGAGGATCTCGTCGCCCGGGGCCGCCAGCTTCTGGGCTCGAGCGATGGCGAGGGCCGAGAAGTCGAGCCCGGCGAGGAGGGCGTCGTCGGTGCGGACGAGGGTCGCTACCGGCTCCTTGACCTCACCGCTCACCGTCACACCGGGGCCGCCCGCAGGCGGGGCGATGGCCAGCACAGGGGCGCCGGGATCGGCAGGAACGGCCACGCCGTCGTAGATGGCGAGATCGAGGCCGTCAGCCGACCGGCTCGTGGCCGAGCGTTCGACGGTCACCCCGGGGATGGCGGCCAGCAGCCGCTCGAGGAAGAGGTCGGGCTTGCCGGCCAGCAGCACCCGGATCGGGGGCCGGGTGGCCGAAGTGGTCACGGCCCGGTCGTCGACGGCGAGCAGGTCTTGCCCGTCGAGAACAGCTTCGACGCGGTCTCCCGCCGGGACGTCGGCGCTGACCGTGGCCGATCCATGCCGAGCGAGCCCAACGGGCCGGCGCAGGACCTCGCGCCCGTCCACCAGCACGCGCAGCGTGCGGGTCACCGCCCGCGTACCGAAGTTGGCGACTTGAGCCCGCACGTGAAGAGACGAGCCGAGCGGGTCGACGCTGAGGTGACTGACAGCCTGGTTGTCGGAGCCTCGGCCCACGTCCTCGTATCGGGTCCCCGGCGGAATGAGGGCGGCGCTGTCACCGAGGCCGCCGTCAGAGAGAAGGACGAACCCGATGGGCGTCCCCGGAGTCTCGAGGCTCTCGGCCAGCCGGAAGGCAGCGCCGAAGTCGGCGCGGCCGGCGCTGGCCCGCGCACCGTCGATGGCCTTGGCGAAGGCGCGCGGATCCGGGCTCGAGGTGAGCAGGGCGCGGGGTTGGGCCCCGGCCAAGACCACGCTGGCCACTCCCCCGGCCGGCAGCTGGCGGCGGAGGCTGAGGGCGCGATGCCGGGCATCGGCCATGCGGTCGCCACCACCGACTTCCTTGGCCGCCATCGACCCGGACGCGTCGACGATGAACACGGTGTGACGGGCGAGCCCGACCTTGGTGAGGATGACGGGCCGCGCCACCCCCAACGCCAAGAGGGCGACCGCCAGCAGCTGGAGCAGGAGGAGCAGGCTGGGCGGCAGTCGCTGCCATGGGGTAGCCGACGAGACGGGCTGATCGAGCGAGCTCCACAGATAGGTCGAGCTGACTTCGAGCGAGGGACGGCGAGGCCGCAGCATGTGCAGGACCACGATCGGGATGGCCAGCAGCCCGACCAGCAGCCCGGCGGGGTTCACGAACCTCATCGCAAGACTCCCGCTTGGCGCCACGCGCCAAGCAGCAACGGCTCGAGCTCGTCATCGGCCATCACCCTGACGTAGCCCGCGCCGACACCCAGGCAACGAGCGGCCACGTCGTCGAGCCACTGGCGGGCCGAGGCCTGATACTGGGCCACCGTCTCCGTCGACAGGCTCACTCCTACCCGCTCGCCCGTCTCGCGGTCGACCAGTTCGACGTCGCCCTCCTGAGGGGGGCTCATCTCTTCGCGGGCGAGGACGTGGACGATGACCAGGTCACCGCCTCGTGAGGGCAGCTTGGTGATGGCCCTGTCCCACTCCGCGGTGAGCAGGTCGGAGATGACGACGGTGAGCCCGGCCGGCCCCGGTCGGGAGAGCAGGCCTGACACCGCAGCCGCCAACGCCGTCGTCCCGCCCGCCGAGAGCGAGGCCAGATGGTCGAACAGGTGTGACGTGGCTCCCCGGCCGAGGTAGCGGGGCGCGGGGTGGTCGAACGGGAAGGTGTGAACCGAGACGGGGTCGCGGCGCACCAACCCGACGAAGCCCAAGGCGGCCGCCAGGCGAACGGCCTGCTCGAGCTTGCCGTGCATGGCCATCGACCCCGACGTGTCGACGAGGAGACGAAGAACAAGGTCGTCCTCGGCCTCGTAGAGACGGATCAGCAACGAGTCGAGCCGGGCCAGGGCGTGGTAGTCGATGCGGCGGAAGTCGTCGCCCGGGTGGTAGTCGCGGTAGTCGGCGAAGTCGATCGAGGAGCCGTAGCGGGGCGAGCGGTGCTCGCTGGTGAGCGAGCCGGCCAGACGCCTGCGGGTGCTCAGCTGCAGGGTCTCGAGCCGAGCGAGAAGTCTCGGGTCGAGGAGGCCGGCCCCGCCACCGACCGGCATGTCAGGGCGCGCCGCGCAGACCGGCGCCGGGTGCGGGTACGACCTCGAGGACGGTGGCGATCAAGTCGTCGGCCGACACGCCGTCGGCCCCCGCCTCGTAGCCCAGCACCAGGCGGTGACGCAGGACAGCCGGGGCGATGGTGCGGATGTCCTCGGCGCTGACGTTGGGCCGGCCGTCCAGCAGTGCCGCGGCCTTGGCCCCGAGGACGAGGGCTTGGGCGCCACGGGGTGAGGCCCCGAAGCGGACGTAGCGACTGACGCTCTCCGGAGCGCCTTCGGCGTTCGGGTGGGTGGCGAGGACGAGAGCGACGGCGTGCTCGACGAGGTGGCTGGCCACCGGAACCTGACGGGTGAGCGAGATCATCTCGGTCAGGGTCGGCCCGTCGAGGACGGGATCGACGTCCGGGATGGGGCCGCTCGTCGTGCGGTCGACGATGGCTACCAGGTCGGCGGCCGGCGGGAAGGGCACGAGGACCTTGAGCAGGAAGCGGTCGAGCTGGGCCTCGGGCAGGGGGTAGGTGCCCTCCATCTCGAGCGGATTCTGCGTGGCCATCACGAAGAACGGCCGGGGTAGGGATCGGGTCTCGCCGGCCACCGTCACCGACCGCTCCTGCATGGCCTCGAGGAGGGCCGACTGCGTCTTCGGGGTGGCGCGGTTGATCTCGTCCGCCAGCACCAGGTTGGCGAACACCGGCCCGGCGCGGAATCGGAAGCGACGATGCCCTTCACTGTCCTCTTCGAGGACCTGCGTGCCGGAGATGTCGGCGGGCATGAGGTCAGGGGTGAACTGGATGCGGCCGAAATCGAGAGCGAGGGCCTGGCCGAGGGTCTTGAGCAATTGCGTCTTACCGAGCCCGGGCACGCCTTCGATCAGGGCGTGGCCTTCACAGAGAATGGTGATCAGCACCTCGCGCACCAGTTGGCGCTGGCCGACGATCACCTGGCCGACCGTCTCCTCAAGGGCGACGGCCGCCTGGGCGTAGACCTCCGGCGTCACGGTCGTCGTCACGGTCGGGCCAGCGAGTCGAAGTACGACCGCACCAGGTCGCGGACGGACGGAGCCAGCTCGAGCCGGCGCAGCGACCGTGATGCTTCGGCCTGGTAGCGGTCGAAGACGGTGCCGTAGGGGACGAGGGCGGAGCCGATGTCGTTGAGGCCGGGATCCTGTCCGGGCAGCAACGCACTGCCCTGGCCCAGGCCCGGGTCGCCACCGAGCTGGAGGGGGTCGCCGAGGGAGCCCGGGTCATAGACGGTGCCGCCGAGGCTGGGGGCGTTGCCTCCCGCCGACGTGTTGGGCCCACCGCCAACGCTCGAGCCTTGGCCACTCGAAGACGACCCGCTGCTCCCCTGGCCCTGGCCCTGCCCCTGACCTTGTCCCTGACCCTGCCCCTGACCCTGACCTTGGCCGGGTTGTCCTTGCCCTTGGCCCGGCTGTCCCTGACCGGGCGTCTGACCCTGACCCGGCTGTCCCTGCCCTGGGGCCTGACCGGGCTGACCGGGCTGGCCCTGGCCGGGTTGGGCCTGGCCAGGTTGCGCCCCTTGCGATTGGCCTTGGGCCAGGGCGGACTGGGCGGCATTGAGCTGCCCCTTCGAGGCGTCGAGCCGGGTGAGGCCGTCGATGGCGGATTCTTGGGCCTGAACCGAGCCCGCGGCCGCCGCCTGAGCGGCCGCTGCCTGGTTGAGGGCGGCCGTCGCCGCCGCCGTGTCCCCTCGACTGAGCGCCTCGGCGGCCTTGGCCAGGGCGCTGGCTGCCGCCGGGTTTCCTGCCACCTGGGCCGCGGCGAGGGACTGCAGGCGATCAGCCGCCGCGGCGCGTTGCTCGGGAGAGAGCGAGCCGGCCGCCTGGGCCAGCTGGCTGAGCTGGCTGGCCGCGTCGCCGCCGCTCGTCGCCGGCAACGGGTTGGCGGCCAGCGAGCGGTCGAGGCCGCGGACCGCCGCCTTCTGGGCGAGGAAGTTGGGGTCGAGCTTGGCCGCCAGCTCGGTCGCCGCCTTGTCGATCGCGGCCTGGCCGTGAGCCAGGTCCTTGGCGTGCTCGAGCTGTTGGGCCAGGGCCCTCAGCTTGGCGACGACCGCCTTCTCCTGGGCGCCTTGCGGGCTCTTGGCCAACGCCGTCGCCTCCTTCCGGAGGCGCGCCGCCTCGGCTTGCAGCGCTCGGTGCTCGGCGGCCCGCCGCTGGCGAACAGCGTCCTGCGGGTTGCCGGCGATGGCCAAGCCAGCCACTAAGGCGATGAGCACCAACAGGACCGCCAGGCGACGAGGCTGATAGTGAGCCGGCACCGCCTCCCGTCCGCCGACGCCTGAGGCCAGGCTGTGGGCCCGCTCATGGATGGGCTGGGCGAAGGGACTCCCCGGAAAGCGACGGTCGGCTTCCAAGGCGGTGACAAAGGCATCACGCGTCGACAGGCCGCGGTCGGCGGCGCGAGCCGCGACCGGAAGGGGGACGCGGATCGTCAACGCCGCGATCACGAGCGCACCGGCGGCGGCGGCCAGCACGGCGAAGGCCGCTGGTTCCGGCCAAGCCCACGGGCGCCAGCGGGCGGTCATCAACAGGACGAGGGCGATCACGGCGAGAGCGGGACCCACGGCCTCGGCCGTGGCGACGGCCCACAGCCAGCGGAGCCGACGCCTCACGGAGACCAAGAGTTCGTGCATCAGCGCTCCTTCGGTGCGGGAGTGCGCAATCGGTAGGTTGCCACGGCCAACGTCGTCCCACAGAGCCCGAGGAACACGATCACCGATCGGACCCAGAACGGAAAGCCCTCATACGGCTGAGGAATCCTCACTGGATTGGAGCGAGTGAACGTCGTGCCGTTGGAGCGCACCAAGGAGCTCCCCACGGAGTAGCTGTTGGGGTGCACGAAGCTCCGCAGGCCGTTCAGCGGAGCGCTCGACGAGCCCGTCTGGCCACCGGCCACGTCGGCGGTGAGCACGAAGGGGTTCAGCACCATGATCGCCTTGCTGGTGTGGCCGGAGCCCTGATAGCTGCTCGAGGCGATGCGCTGGCTGGCGTAGATCAGCGGCGTACCCAGCACCAGGAACAACGTGATGGCGTACGACGTGACGGTGGCCAGCTGGCTGCGCCGGAACACGCTCGACCAACCCAGTGAGAACACGGCCAGGACCAAGGCGATGAACAACACGATGGCGGTGCCGGCGATGACCTCGCCCACTGAGACGCCGCCGAGCACGAAGGCCACGCCGATGAGAGGCAGCGCCGCCACCACGAGGAACAAGGTGAAGGCAACCGACGCCCCCAACTTGCCGAGCAGGATCGACAGTGGCTTCATGAGCGTCACCTGGAGCGGGATCAACGTCTGGCGCTCGCGCTCGCCCGTGATCGCACCACCCGTAAGGCCGGGAACGATGAAGCACACGAGGGCGAGCATCACGACGAGCAGCCACTGGAACACGTTGCGACCCGCGCTGGCCGACGACGCCACCGACGAGATGCCACTGAGGGCTGCGATGTCGGTGACGCTGCGATACGTGAGGTAGAGGAACAGCGACAGGATCGTGAGATAGAGGGTGAGCACGACGGCGGCCTGCCGCCCTCGCATGCGCACCCGCAGCTCGCGCGCCAGCACCGGGTTCAGAGGCCGTCGAAAGCCGCTCATTGCCGTTGTCCCTTCGTGACCCGGAGGAACAAGTCCTCGAGGTTCTCTTCGATGGTCGTCACCTCGATGACGGGAAGCTCCTCGTCGACGACGAGCCGGCGCACCAGGTCCCGCTGCTCGATCTCGTCGGCCACCTCGAACGTCTTCTCGCTCCCGCCCCAAAGGCGCACCTTGACCGAGCGCGTCTGGCCCGTCCCGACGCCGATCTCCTTCGGAGGACCGGACGCGAGCAGGGCACCTGCCTCCATGATGGCCACCTCGGTGCACATCTCTTCGAGCTCGGGGAGGATGTGCGACGAGATCACCACGGTCTTGCCCATGCTGGCCAGCTCCTGCACCAACCCCCGCAGCTCGATCCGGGCGTGCGGGTCGAGGCCGCTGGCCGGCTCGTCAAGGAGCAGGATCTCGGGGTCGTGAGCCAAGGCCCGGGCCAGCGACAGGCGCTGCTTCATCCCGCGGGACAACCCATCGACGAAGGCGTCGCCCTTGTCGGTCAGGTCGACCAGCTCGAGGAGCCCGCCGATGAGGGCCGGCCACTCCTTGGCCGGGATGCGATAGGCGGCGGCGAAGAACTGCAGGTACTCGTTGACCCGCATGTTCTCGTAGAGGCCCATGACGTCGGGCATGTAGCCCACCTTGCGACGGACCCCTTGCGCGTCACGGGAGGGGTCGAACCCACCGACGAGCACCCGGCCCGCCGTCGGCTCGAGCAGCGACGCCAGCACGCTCAACGTCGTCGTCTTGCCCGCCCCGTTCGGGCCGATCAGGCCGTAGACCGAACCGTGGGGGATCTTCAGGTTCAGGTCGCGCACGGCGAAGAGATCGCCGTAGCGCTTGGTGAGGCCATAGATCTCTATGGCGTTCTCGCTCACGGTGCGACCTCCTCGATCTTGAACGTGCCGAGGCCGAAGTCGCCGCTCGGCGTCATGCGGATCCAGACGACCCCACCGGTGATGGCTCCGACCGGGAGGGGCTCCCTGATGGTCGGGGTGGACGGACCGATGGCCACCACCCCCGACGAGCTCGATCCACCAGGAGTCACTCGGATGACGCCCGGCCGTTGTTGGAGCGGGCTCCCGGCCGAGCCCGGCCCGCTTGCGTTGGCGGGGCCCACCAACTGCCATGCCCCGTTGACCCAGACCTCGCCATTGCTCGGAAATGAGATGTGGAGCCGGCTCGCGTCGAGCGGCCTGCCACCGTCGTCGGCGTCGGGAAGGGCGAGTCGCACCACGACCGATCCTCCGTTGCTCCTCAGCCTGTTGCTGTTGAAGGCCTGGCTGACGACGTCGCCTTGGACGACGCTGAGGGTGTAGGGAATGACGTTCCCGACCGGACCCGTGATCGGAGCACGTCCCACGAACGCAGTGGATCCATGGAGGGAGTGCTCCGACCCGACACGCACCTTCGGCTGGTACTGCTCTGTCCAACCGATGGCCACGGCGTGGCGATCATCAGCACCGGGCACCTGCCGAGAGCCGGCCTGGGCCCGCGTCCATGCCGAATAAGGGAAGGCTTGGTCCGTCGACGGGTCGTAGCCAAAGACCTGCGACGGGTTGAGGCCCCACAGCTGCGCCTCGACCGGTAGCCCCGGCGCCGACTGCGCCATCGCGGCGGACCACGACTTGGTTTCTCCGGCGGCGAGCGAGCCGACCGTCGTCCCCGCGTCGGTACCGGTGACGACGATGACGTCGTGCAAGGCGTAGGGCAACCCGTTGTGCACCGACCCCGAGACGCCTGCGGGCCCCGATGCCCGGGCCGCCGTGACCGTCAATCGACCGGACGCGTTCACCGGGCCCGAGGCGCCGATGACATCGAACTCGTTGGGCGCGAAGCGGCGCTGGAGCCGAAGCCCAGAAGCGGTGGCGAACGACGCCGCAGATCCCTGGTCGTCGCCGGTCGGAGCGTTGGCCACCCACTGGTCACCGAGCTGGATCGGGACATCGCCTCCCTTGCGAGAGAGGACCCCGACGAAGGTGGTGGCATAGCTGCCCGCGCCTGTCTCGACCACCGTCCCCTGCGATGGCACGACGCCCCGCCGCGAGCTCTGGCCCGCGGCGTAGCCCGCGGCGGTGAAGAGCAAGGCGACGAGCGGGACCACGATCCAAGCCAGCTCGGTGCGCCGGCTGCGGTGGAGCCCGATGAACAGCGCGGGCCCGACGGCAAGCACGTAGACGAAGAGGAAGAAGACGAGCCAGGCCAGCTTGGTCGCATGGACCCCGGCCGTCCGGGCCAGCGTCGAGACGAGGGCGTCGGGCTGACCGTTGTTCTCGTCCTGGATGGCGAGGGGGACGGGCTCGACCAGGCCCGACCACTCGCCCCGACTGATGGCGCCGTTGGTGGCCCGCACCTCGCCCGAGCCAGCAGCGACGCGGCCGTCGCTTCCGGGCTGCCACTCGGCCGGCAGCCCGGTGATCGTCGCGCCAATGGCCGCGTCGACCATCAAATGGCCCCCCTGGGCCACCCACGTCTCGAGCGCCACCCGCTGCGCCGGTGCCAACCGCGTGAGGTCATCAGCAGTCGCGCCTATGGCGCCGAGGGGAGCAAGGGCAGGCGCACCGGCCGAGAGCACGGCGGCATCAATCGCCGCGAACCGAGCGGTGCCGGCGTCGATGGCGAGGGGCCTCACACCGGGAGGGGGTTGGCCGCCGAGCGCGCCAGGCAGCAGGCCGACGAGGGTGGCGTCGACGCTCGGGAGCACGTGCGGATCCGCCCGGGCCACCACCTTGGTGCCCTTGTCAATCAGCCTGACGTCCACCCTGTCTGACGTGTTCTCCGTGCTCCTTGACGTGTCCTCGGCAACGATCCGCTTGGTACTCCCGCCCGCGTTCTCGATGGGTACCTCGGTCGTGCCTCCGGGCGTCTCGACGTACAGGACACCTTGGATGTG
>JAUTXA010000212.1 GCA_030838265.1 Actinomycetota bacterium
GGGTGGTGGCACCGACCTCGTCTTGTGCGCCGACCTCGTCGTGGCGGGAGAAGGCGCCAAGTTCGGGTACCCGCCGTCGCGCGTGTGGGGCACGCCCACCACCGCCATGTGGGTGTACCGGATGGGCCTCGAGCGGGCCAAGCGCTACCTGCTGACTGGCGACGAGATCAGCGGCACCAAGGCGGCCGAGATCGGCCTCATCCTCGAGTCTGTCCCCGACGCCGAACTTCACGACCATGCGGTGGGCCTGGCCCGACGGATGGCGCAGGTTCCAACCACGCAGCTGGTGATGCTCAAGGCGCTTTGCAACCAGACGGCCGAGAACATGGGGATGGCGTCGACCCGGATGCTGGGGACGCTCTTCGACGGCATCGCCCGTCACACCCAAGAGGGCCTCGACTTCGTCGGCCGGGCCCAAGCGGTCGGCTTTCGCCAGGCGGTGCGCGAGCGCGACGACCCCTTCGGCGACTACGGCAGCCGGCCGCGATAGGAGCGGTGGCGGTGGCAGCATGGGCGCGTGCCCATGCGGACCGACTGCCGCCACTACGAGACCCGCACGTACGCGTCCGGCGAGGCGGTGCGCATGTGTCGGCTCGACCTGGCGCCCGAGGCTCCGTGGAAGTGCCCTGAGGACTGCCCCGCCTTCGAAGTCCGCCTGATCGACGTGGGCTGGACGACGGGCAGCCTGGTCCCGCCCAAGACGCCGGCCGAGCCCGAGGTGCCGGGCCCCGAGGCCGCCGCCCTCCTCGATCAGGCGGAGGACATCATCAACGAGGTCGGGCCCGGGATCCTCGCCGAGGTGCAGGCTCAGCGTGAGAAGCAGGCCTCGGGCCGGCGCCGCTGGTGGCCCTTCGGCAAGCGCCGCTGACGGCGGCCGGCTAGAGCAGCGTCCAGCGCTCTCGCGTCGACCATTGCCCGCTGTCGGCCTCGGTCATCAGCCAGACCTCACGACAAGCGGCCGCGACGGGGAGCTCGGCGGCCAGCGCGTCGCCGAGATCGGGGGGCGAGCTGTGCTCGGCCACGGTCAGATGAGGGATGACTTTGGTGAAGCGGCCTCGGTACGGCGGGTACTTGGGGAAGGCTCGCACCAGGGCGGCGGTCATCTCCGCGAACGGGTCGCCCGGCTCGGGCGCCAGGTAGACGACCTCGCCGAAGCGGCCGACGCGCTCGAACCGCACGTCGAACCGGCGGAAGTCTCGGACGACGTCCGTCACCTTTGTCAGGACTCCGTCGTCGATAGCGGCGGGCGAGACGAATGGGTACAGCAGGGTGACGTGGGCCGGCACGCCGTTGCGCGCCGACGGGTCATGGCGCAACCGATGGTGCCCGATGATCCCGTCGACTTCGGGGAGCGGGATCAGCAGCGCCGACTCAGGGGCGGACGGAGGTCGCACGCGCAGATGTAGCCGCACTAGGAGCGAGCCGATGAACGATGTCATGACAGGGCTCGCAAGGCGGCCAGGTCGCGCTGGTCGACTGGACGCTGGTCATAGCCGGAGTGGAAGAGCGACTGGATGGCGGGGGAGAGGCAGGTCACCGTCCGTCCCCCGATTCGCCCGGTGGTGGTCGCTCCGCTCTCGGCCACCCTGGCCACCGGAAGGACGTCGACCGTCCGGCCCCTCGGGTTGCGGGTGACGAGCAGGGTCGGCATCCACCCGCCGCCTGGCGTCTCGCCTTCGACCCGGCGATATCCGATCGACGCCAGGGCGTCGATGACCGCTTCGGCGTCGGCGTCGCTGGGGACGACGAGGTCGAGATCACGGTGACGTCTGGTGGCCCGACCGAGCAGAGCGTCGATGCCCCAGCCTCCCCCGACCACTACGGCGAGCCCAACGTCGTCGAGCAGCGCGAGGACGCGCTCGACCTCGGCCATGGGCATGGGAAAGAGGGCGCCTCGAACCCGCTCGGCGAGTGAGGACGGCAGGAGCGACCCCAGCGGCCGCAGCGCCCGCCGCAGACCCGAGATCATCGTCGCCCCTTAGCTGTTGGTTACTGGCCCTTGAACTGCGCTGGTCGCTTCTCGATGAACGCGGTGAGGGCCTCGCCGAGATCCTCGGACTGGAGGAAGGCGGCGTTCCACACTCCCACGTAATCGAGGCCCTCCTCGATGGTGCGGTTCTCGCACGCTTTGAGGACCGCCTTGGTGCCCTGCACGGCCAGGGGCGAGTTGGCGGCGATCTCGCTGGCCATGGCGTGGGCTGCCTTCAAGACGCCATCGGCGTCGGGGAGCACGTCGTTGACCAGGCCGATGCTGCGCGCCCGGTCGGCGTCGATGTCCTTGCCCGTGTAGGCCAGCTCAGCCACGTGGCCCTTGCCGATGATCTTGGGCAGGCGCTGCAGGGTGCCGACGTCGGCCACGATGGCGATCTTGGTCTCGCGCACCGAGAAGATGGCGTCGGCCGATGCCAACCGGATGTCGCAGGCGCTGATGAGGTCGATGGCACCGCCGATGCAGTAGCCGTGGACGGCCGCGATGACCGGTTTCGGTGAATCGGCCACTGCGGTCACCGATCCCTGCAGGCGCTTGACCTCTTTGAGGAAGCGGACCGAGCGAGAGGCTTGGGACGAGCCACCGGGGCCACCGGCCACCGACCCGCCCATCGACTTGAGGTCGAGGCCGACGCTGAAGTGTGGTCCCTTGGCGGCGAGAACGATGGCTCGCACCTCGTCGTCGTCGCTCAGCTCTTCCATGAGGACGGGCAGGTCCCGCCAAAACTCGGGTCCCATGGCGTTGCGCTGGGCCGGGCGGTCGAGCCAAAGGGTGGCGACGTGGCCATCCTTCTCGACGGAGAGCACCTCGGAGGTCGTCATGGCAGGAATGCTACGGCGATGGCTCGGGCGGCGTCCTACCCTCGGCCGATGGCCGTCCATCTCCGCTACCGCATCGTCGACGTGTTCTCCGACCGACCGCTCGCCGGCAACGCCCTCTGCGTGGTGCTCGACCCGGCACCGGAGCCGGTCATGCAGGCCATCGCCCGCGAGGTGAACCTCAGCGAGACGACCTTTCCGGTCGACACCGGCGACGGAACCTACGACGTGCGCATCTTCACCCCCAACGACGAGCTGCCCTTCGCCGGCCACCCCAGCCTGGGGACGGCGTGGGCCATGGGGCCCGGTCGGTGGACGCAGACCAGCTCTGGCGCCGTCGTCGAGATCGACGTCGATGACGACGGAGCCGAGATGACCCAGCCCGACCCGACGCTCACCGAAGTCGACGCCGCCGCCGCCATCGCCGCCCTCGGGCTGCCCGGCGCGGAGGGGGCGTGGCGGGCCGAGGTCGGCGGGATGACCCACGTCCTCGTGTTGACCGAGAGCCCGATCGATCGGCTCACACCCGACCTGGCGGCGGTGACAGTCGCGGCACGAGCGGCCGGCGCGCCGAGCCTGGTGCCGGTGCGTCGGATCGACGACGACCACCTGCACGTTCGGGCCTTCGTCCCCGGCGCCGGCATCGCCGAGGACCCTGGCACGGGCTCGGCCGCCGGGCCTATCGGCGTGCTCGCTCACCGGCACTGGGGGACGGCTGACGCCGTGACGATTCGGCAGGGCGACGAGATGGGGCGGCCGTGCCGGATTCAGGTCCGGGTGGGGCCCGACGGGGTGCGCGTCGGCGGCCGGGTGGCGGCCTGCGCCGAAGGGGGACTAACGCTGGGGCCGCTGTAGGATCGCTGCCCAGGGGGCCACCTCGGTGGGCCCCCTCACCGCGAGCGAGGAACACCCTGTCGAACTACACCGCTGACGCTGCTGCTGAGCTGCCGGGGCCTGACTGGCTCCAGGCTCGCCGCGCCGCGGCCTTCGAGCGGTTCGCCGCCATGCCGCACCCCACCGAGGCCGAGGAGATCTGGCGCTACAGCCGCATTGACGACCTCGACCTCGAGCGGTTCTCGCCGGGCACCGTGGCCGGGGGTGACGTCGCTCCGTCGTTCGACGAGCTGCTCGGTGCCATCGGCCCGCGGGCCGCCACCATCATCTCGGTCGACGGCCGCGCCACCCTCACCGAGGTCGACCCCGGCCTGGCCGCCAAGGGCGTGACCATCGGCTCGGCGTCGCAGCTGCCCGACGGAGGCGGGTCGTTCGGCACCGTCGCCACCGCCGTCGACCGGTTCAGCGAGCTCAACACCGCGTTCGCGGCGGAGCCCCTCGCCATCCGCGTCCCGCGCGGGGTGGTGATCGAGCTGCCGATCGTCGTCCTCCACCACATCACGGGTGACGGCGCCGCCGTCTTCCCCCGCACCCTGATCGAGGCGGGCGAGGCCAGCCAGGTCACCGTGGTCGAGCACCTCAGCTCGAGCGACGTCGCCGCCCTCGTCGTACAGGTCAGCGAGATCGACGCCGCCCAGGCCGCCAACGTGCGCCACCTCACCGTCCAGCAGCTCGGGACGCGGGTGTGGCACATCGCCTACGCGGCCAGCCGCGTGGGGCGCGATGCCACGTTGCAGTCGGCGGCCGTGTCGCTCGGCGGCGAGTACGCCCGGGTGCGGACCGCCAGCCTGCTCGACGGCCAGGGCGCCACCTCGAACCTGCTCGCCGTCTACTTCGGCGACGAGCACCAGATGCACGACTTCCGGACCCTGCAGGATCACGACGCCCCCAAGACGACGAGCGACCTGCTCTTCAAGGGCGCAGTCGAGGACGATGCCCACGCCGTGTACAGCGGGCTGATCCGGGTGCGGAAGGGAGCCAAGGGCACCAACGCCTTTCAGACCAACCGCAACCTGGTGCTGTCGGACGGGGCCCACGCCGACTCAGTCCCCAACCTCGAGATCCTCGAGAACGACGTCAAGTGCAGCCACGCCTCGGCCGTCGGCCCCATCGACGCCGACCAGCGCTACTACCTCGAGAGCCGCGGCGTGCCGCCTCAGGTCGCCGAGCGCCTCATCGTCCTGGGCTTCTTCGACGAGATCCTGGAGCGCACGCCAGTGGCCGGCCTCCGCCCTCTGCTCCGAGACGCGGTGGCGACCAAACTCGACAAGGTGCTGTCGTGACTGCCCGTCCCGCCACCAAGATCCGGCTGTGCTCGATCGACGACGTGGCTGACGGCGAGGCCCAGCGCTTCGACGTCGACGACTTCCGCATCTGCCTGGTCCGCATCGGCGACGACTTCTACGCCATCGGCGACCGCTGCAGCCATCAGGACTTCTCGCTGGCCGAGGGCGAGGTCTATCCCGAGGATCTCGAGATCGAGTGCTGGAAGCACGGCAGCACGTTCAGCCTCACCGACGGCGAGCCGCAGTCGTTGCCGGCCACCAGGCCGGTTCCCGTCTTCGACACCCTCGTCGAGGAGGGCAGTGTGATGGTGGTCGTCCGATGAGCGCCTTGAAGATCACGGGGCTGCGGGCCTCGATCCCCGGCCGCGAGATCCTGCGGGGCATCGACCTCGAGGTCGAGAGCGGCCAGGTCCACGCCGTCATGGGACCGAATGGGTCCGGCAAGAGCACGCTGAGCCACGTCCTCATGGGCCGTCCCGGTTACGAGGTCACGGGCGGCTCGGTGACCATCGACGGTGTCGAGCTCCTCGAGCTGCCCACATGGAAGCGGGCCCAGGCCGGGCTCTTCTTGGCCCTGCAGTACCCGATCGAGGTGCCGGGAGTCAGCCTGGCCGACATGTTCGCCGAGTCGTTCGCCGCCGCCGGACGCGATCGGGCTTCGGTGCCCGCCTTGGTGACCGCCGAGGCAGAGCGCATCGGCTTCGATGCCCGCTTCCTCACCCGTCCCCTCAACGTCGACCTGTCGGGGGGCGAGAAGAAGCGCAACGAGACCTTGCAGCTGGGGCTGCTGCGCCCCAAGTTCGCGATCCTCGACGAGATCGACTCCGGCCTCGACGTCGACGCCCTGCGGGCGGTGGCGCGCCGGGTCGAGGCCGAGACCACCGAGACGGGCCTCGGTGTGCTGGCCATCACCCACTACAGCCGGCTGCTCAGCGAGCTCAAGCCCGACGTGGTGCACGTGTTGTCGGGAGGACGGATCGTGGCGACCGGCGGTGCCGAGCTGGCCGACGAGCTCGAGCGGACGGGCTATGCCGGCTACGTCGAGGACGACGCCGAAGTCGAGGTCATGGCCCACCTCGACGACCCCTTCGCCGACCACCTCGCCTGACCGCAGCCGGCTTATGGCCGCGATCCGCTGC
>JAUTXA010000213.1 GCA_030838265.1 Actinomycetota bacterium
CCCGGCCTGACAGCGCGTCGAGGTAGGGCCGGGCGATGGCGTCCTGAGCCTCGAGCCAGGCCTGGGATTCGGCGCTGGCGCCGTCCTCCAGCCACCGGTAGGGGTCGGCCACCTTGTTGCCATGGAGGTCGTCAACGATGTCGCTCCGCGACGCTGCGGGATAGTCCATGGCGCCGCAGGCTACTGGCCGGGCGCTGTGTCAGGTCTTGGGCGGGCTCGGGTCGGCGGCTCGATGGCGGGGCCGCCCCCCGGACTCTGTCGACTTGTCCGGACTCAGTCCTGACAAGTCGACAGAGATCCCGACCCACTCGGTGCCCGGGGCGGGATTCGAACCCGCACGCCCTTTCGAGCAGAGGGTTTTGAATCCTCCATGTCTGCCGTTCCATCACCCGGGCAGGGTCAGACCGACGAGCGTACTGTTCGGACATGCCCTTCAGAGGACGAGTTCGCCGGCGCCGGAGATGGCGCCGCCGGTTGATCTTCGCCGGGATAGCTGGCGTGGCCTACGGGGTGCGGAACAGGCAGATGGCCGCCAACGACCAGCCGACCACGCCAGATCCGCCGACCCCGATCCGCTAGCTAGCGGCCGAGAGCGGCCAGCAGGTTGGTCGGCGTGTCCTTTGGGCTGATCTTGGGCCAGGCCTCCGCGATCTTGCCCTTCTCGTCGATGAGGAAGGCCGAGCGGATGATGCCCATGTACTTCTTGCCGTACATCGACTTCTCGCCCCACGCCCCGTAGGCCTCGGCCACTGAGTGGTCGAGGTCCGAGAGCAACGGGAAGCCCAGCGAGTACTTCGTGTCGAACTTGGCCTGGGCGGCCGGCTTGTCGGGACTGATGCCGATCACCGCCGTGTCGCCCACGTCGCCCAGGACGTCGCGCAAACCGCAGGCCTGGGCGGTGCACCCCGGCGTATCGGCCTTTGGGTAGAAGTAGACGAGTACCTTCCGGCCCTTGAAGTCGGACAGCTTCACCTTGTTGCCGGCCTGGTCGAGCAGGGTGAAGTCGGGGGCCTTGTCACCCGGCTTGAGCGCCATGGTCCAAGACCATAACTGCCGTTCGAGGCGTGAGCCCCGCCGGCCGAAGTAGATCCACCGACATTTGGTGGCGACGACCGGTGGGTGAACCCGCGGCCTTGATAGATCAACCTCTCTTGATCCATCAATCCGCCCTGATCTATCGTGGCAAGGTGACCCCCAAGGCCGGAGACATCACGAGCGGGCACTTCCTCGGTGTGGTCGCCGACCCGCACCGCTGGCAGCTGCTCGCCGCGCTGGCGACGAGCGACCGCCGCGTCGGTGAGCTCACCGAGCTGACAGGAGCTCCGCAGAGCCTGGTCTCGTACCACCTGGCCCAGATGCGAACTGCCGGGTTGATCTCGGCCCGACGGAGCTCGGCCGATCGTCGCGACACGTACTACCGAGCGGAGCTCGCTCGATGCGGCGAGCTGTTCGGACACGCCAGCGCCTCGCTGCACCCAGGCCTTCGCCTCGTGCCCGTTCCGTTCACCCCAGGGTCGCGTCCTGGTGGACGAAGGCCGCGGGTGCTCTTCCTGTGCACGGGCAACTCGGCGCGGTCCCAGATGGCCGAGGCGCTGCTCGACTCCCGATCGGGCAGAACCATCGAGGCTCGCAGCGCCGGCAGCCACCCCAAGGTCCTGCACCCCAATGCGGTTCGTGTGATGGCCGAGCGTGGCGTCGACATTGCCGGACGGCCGACGAAGCATCTCTCGCGTTTCGCGCGATCACGGTTCGACCGAGTCATCACGCTGTGCGACAAGGTAAAGGAGGTCTGCCCTGAGTTCCCGGGCCGGCCCGGCGTCGCCCACTGGAGCATGGCCGACCCGGCCGCGGGTGGCGACGATGACGACGCGACCTACGCCGCGTTCGTCGCCGCCGCGGACGAGATCGACCACCGGGTCGGTCTGCTTCTGGCCCAGCTCGCCGATCCAAACACCCATGAGGAGCACACATGAACAACGACACCGTGAACGTCCGCTACATGGTCAACGACGTCGCTGCCGCGGTCGACTTCTACACCGCGCATTTCGGCTTCGAGACCGGGATCAGCTCACCCGCATTCGCCGACGTCACGCGGGGCAACCTGCGCCTCCTGCTCAGCGGTCCCGACAGCTCCGCTGGCCGTCCCATGCCGGATGGCGCCCAACCCCAGCCCGGGGGCTGGAACCGGATCCACCTGATCGCCACCGACCTCGATGGCGAGATCACCCGCCTCACGGGCGAAGGAGTCCCGTTCCGCAACGACGTCGTGAGCGGCCCCGGTGGCCGCCAGATCCTCGTGACGGACCCGAGCGGCAACCTCATCGAGCTCTTCCAGCCCGCCGCTCCGTAGTCGCGCTTGGCCTTCCGATACCACGCCATTCCTGATACGGGATGCTTCCACCTGCCCTTCATCTCCCCCAAGGCCCTGGTGTGCGTCTCGTCATCTCCCGCGACCCTATTTTCGAGAGCGCCACGGCGGTACCGTGGGCCGCATGGCCGAAATCATCATCATCGAAGTCGACTGCGACCCGGCGTTGTACTCAAAGGTCAACGAGGTCCTTGGCCTCGATCCCACTACGGGCGCCGGCGATTGGCCGAAGGGCCTCTTGAACCACCTCGGTGGCGGCGGCGACGGCACGGTTGTCGTGATCGAGGTGTGGGAGTCACGAGCCCAGCAGGAGGCGTGGATGGAGTACACCCTCGGCCCGGCACTCGGGCAAGCTGGCGTCTCCCCTCCGAAGCGCATGGAGTGGCTGAGCCTGCTCGGCAACATCACGCTCTCGTGACGTCCTGATGAACGAGATCGCGGATTGCCTCATCGGCGAAGCCCACCCCTACGATCGGCCGGGTGACCGAGCCGCCGGCTGACCTCGTCATCGGCGGGTTCAGCGATCATCCGCCCTGGATCATCGAGATCGACCAGTTGACCTGGCTCGACGGCAATGCCCAACGCCGGGCCGACACCCGAGCCCTCGTCCCCGAGCTCACCAGGCGGCGCCGGCTCCCGCCCAGCGGCCGCGTCCTCAAGGTCGGAGCGCGCCTGGGTCTGGCTGTCGGCGGCTGGTTCCTGCTCGAGAAGCGACGGGGACCGACGACATCGCGGTCGGGCATCGCCATCCGGTTGCGGAGAGCGTTCGAGCGCCTCGGTCCGACGTACATCAAGCTCGGGCAGATCATCTCGTCGGGCGAGGGCATCTTTCCCGAGGAGCTGGTCGCCCAGTTCCGGCTCCTGCGCGACAAGGTCCCTCCCGAGACGTGGGAGACGGTGAGGACCGTCGTCGAGGAGGACCTGGGCCAACCGCTGACCTCCGTGTTCGTCGAGTTCGACCGCACGCCGATCGCGGCGGCGTCGATCGCCCAGGTCCATCGGGCCCGCCTCCACACCGGCGAGGAGGTGGTCGTCAAGGTGCAGCGGCCGCAGGTCAGCGAGCTGGTGACACAGGACCTGAAGGCCATGTCGTGGATCGCGCCGGCCCTCGTCGGTCGCATCCCCGTCGCCGCCCTGGCCAACCCGCCGGCCCTGGTCGAGCTGTTTGCCGAGACCATCGTCGAAGAACTCGACTTTCGCCTCGAGGCCGAGAACATGCTCGACATCGCCCGCGTCCTGGCCGAGACCGGCCAGCGGGCCCTCATCGTCCCCCGCCCCCACCCCGCACTGGTCACCAAGCGCGTCCTCGTCATGGAGCGGCTAAGCGGCTTCGGCTGGGACGACGTGGCCGGCATGAAGGCGGCGGGCGTCGACACCGAGGCGGTCGTGCGGGGCGGTCTCATCGCCTTCCTCGAGGGCGCCATCCTCTACGGCGTCTTCCACGGGGATCTGCACGGCGGCAACCTCTTCGTCCAGCCCGACAACCGGGTGGCCCTGCTCGACTTCGGCATCACCGGCCGCCTCGACGAGAAGCGGCGCCAGGCCTTCCTCCGCTTGATGATGGGCGGCACGGTCAACGACCTGACGATGCAAATGGAGGCTCTCCGCGATCTCGGCGCTCTCCCGCCCGACACCGACGTCCAAGCCGTCATCAAGGATCTCGGCTTCGACCGCCCGGTCAAGGACCCGACCCAGATGACCGCCGACGAGCTGATGGTCGAGATGCGGGAGCTGGCCAAGGCCTTGCTCGGCTATGGCG
>JAUTXA010000062.1 GCA_030838265.1 Actinomycetota bacterium
CCCCGTCCCTCGTCGGGCCCGGCCAACCCGTAGCTGGGCATGTAGGGCCGGTCGGCCGTGGGTTCAGGGCGGGACGGGGTCATGGCGCCATCTTTCCAGGCCGGTGTGGCGGTTCCGGCGAGGTTTCTGCCCGGATGCCGGGCAATTTCCTCGCAAGAACCCGGTGATGCCGACGGGACGGGGCGAGTCGTTAGGGTGAGGGATCCGCCGACTTGCCGTTGTCTTCGTCGCGCTTGCCCTCTGCGCCAGCCTCGCCCTGGCGGCGGGGGGCGCCCGACTCGCTGGGGCCCGGCAGGTCACGTCATCCAGCAGCAGCAGCAGCGCCGCACCGCCCCAACCCAAGGCCTGGGCCCTCGTCGATGCCGACACCGGGCTCGTCCTGCAGGCGGCCAACGACCGCCAGGCCCTTCCCGTCGCCAGCCTGACCAAGGTGATCACCGCCCTGGCCATCGTCCACAACCTGCCGCCGGCCACGCCCATCCCGATCAGCCTGCGCGCCCAGGGCATGCCGGCCCGCAACATCAACGCCAAGGAGGGCCAGGTCTGGAGCGACAACGACCTGCTGCACGCCCTCCTCATGTCGTCGGCCAACGACGCCGCCGTGGCCCTGGCCGAGAAGACGGCGGGCTCGGTCGAGGCCTTCCAAGGCCTGCTGGCGGACGAGGCCTTCAAGATGCAGCTGGCCGACCACCCCGTGCTGCAGGACCCCGCCGGCCTCGACGACGAGTTCTCGGTCGGGGGCGGCAACCTCCTGAGTGCCCGCGATCTGGCCATCGCGGCCCGAGCCCTCCTCCACGACCCGACGCTCTCGGCCATCGTCTCGACCAAGGTCTACGCCTTTCACGGCGGCGACGGCATCGACCACAAGCTGGGCAACCACAACCGGATGCTGTGGGACTACGCCGGTGCGATCGGCGTGAAGACGGGCTACACCGCCAGGTCCCAGGAGTGCCGGGTGGCGGCCGCCCGCCGCGACGGACGGACCGTCATCGCCGTCGTGGTGGGCGCCCTCCCCGGGCAGGACACGCCCTTCGCAGCCCACCTCCTCGACGTCGGTTTCACGACGCCGGTGAGGGCGGAGCCGACGGTCGACCGCCTTCCGCCCATCCCGGGGACGACGACCCAGAAGGTGGTCAGGCCCGCCGCGGCCAAGACGACCGCAGTTGATGTCGACCGCTCACCGCTCAGCAGCCTGGCCCGCAGCCGGCCGCTCGCCATCGCCCTGCTGGTGCTGACCGTGCTCGGGCTCCTGCGTGTGCGAGCCATCAGGCGGATCAGCCGCCAGAGGCGTCTTCGACCTTCTGCTTCCCGGCGGCGATGAACGGCATGAGGTCGCGCAGCTCGCCGCCCACCTTCTCGATGGGGTGGTTGCGAGCCGCATAGCGCATCTCTTCGAACCGCTTGCGGCCCTCGCGGTTCTCCGTGATCCACTCGTTGGCGAAGCTGCCGTCCTGGATCTCGGCGAGGATGCGCTTCATCTCGGCCTTGGTCTCGGCCGTGACGATGCGCTGGCCCCTCGTGTAGTCGCCGTACTCGGCGGTGTCGGAGATCGAGTAGCGCATGCCGCTCATCCCTTGCTCGTACATGAGGTCGACGATGAGCTTGAGCTCGTGCAGCGTCTCGAAGTAGGCGGACTCGGCCTGGTAGCCGGCCTCGACCAGCGTCTCGTAGCCAGCCCGCACCAGGGCCGTTACCCCGCCACAGAGGACAGTCTGCTCACCGAACAGGTCGGTCTCGGTCTCCTCGGCGAAGGTGGTGTTGAGCACTCCGGCCCGGGTGGCACCGATGGCGTGGGCGTAGGAGAGGGCGAGGTCGTGGGCCTTGCCGGTCGTGTCCTGCGACACGGCGACGAGCGCCGGCACCCCGCCACCCTCGCGGTAGGTACGACGCACGAGGTGGCCGGGCCCCTTGGGGGCGACCATGGCCACGTCGATGCCGGCTTGGGGCTCGATCTGGCCGAAGCGGATGTTGAAGCCGTGGGCAAAGAGGACGGTGTCGCCATCCTTCAGGTGGGGCTGGATCGACTCGGCATAGACCGACGCCTGCTCGGTGTCGGGCAGCAGGATCATGATCACGTCGGCCTCATCGGAGGCGTCCTCGATCGAGAGCACCTTCAACCCGGCCGATTCGGCCTTGGCCTTCGACGTCGAGCCGGCGCGCAGGCCGACGCGTACGTCGACGCCCGAGTCGTGGAGGTTCAGGGCGTGGGCGTGGCCTTGGGAGCCATAGCCGATGACCGCCACCTTCTTGGCCTGGATGAGGCCAGGGTCGGCGTCCTTCTCGTAGTAGATCGTGGCCATCGGGTTCAGCTCACCTTTCCTTTGACGGTTCGCAACTTGGGAGCCTGACGCTCCAGCTTCGGTAGTGCCACTCGGCCGGTGCGCTGCAGCTCGTCGATGCCGTACGGACGCAGCAGCTCCTCGAAGTCGTCGAGCTTGGCGGGAGTCCCGGCCAGCATGACAGTGACCTGGTCGTGGCCCACGCCGACGATGCGCCCCTCGAAGACCTGCACCAGCTCCATGATCTGGCCCCGAGCGCCGGGCTCGGCCTTGATGGTGAGGAGCATGAGCTCGCGCTCGACCGACTCGTCGGGGTGGAGCTCGGTGATCTTGACCACATTCACCAGCTTGAAGAGCTGCTTGGTGATCTGCTCGAGGGGGGAGGACTCGACATCGACCACGATGGTGATGCGGCTGAACCGGTCGTCGTCGGTCGGGGCGACGGCCAGGGAGTAGATGTTGTAGCCCCGCTGCGAGAAGAGCCCGGCCACGCGGGCCAGCACGCCGGCCCTGTTCTCGACGAGGACGGAGAGGATGTGGTGGGAAGCCATGTCAGCGACCACCCTCGCCCTGGCTGGGGTCGACGACGATCTCGTCGTTGGACGCACCGGCAGGAACCATCGGGTACACCTTCTCGCGCGAGTCGGTGCGGAAGTCGATGACCACCGGACGGTCGTTGATCGAGTTGGCCTTGTCGATGGCGGGCTGCACCTCTTCGGGGTGCTCGACGCGCAGGCCGACGCAACCCATGGCCTCGGCCCACTTCACGTAGTCGGGCAGGTCGGGCGAGAGATACACCTCGGAGTAGCGCTCCTCGTAGAACATCTCCTGCCACTGCCGCACCATTCCCAGGTAGGCGTTGTTGAGGATGGCGATCTTCACCGGGATGCGCTCGCTGCTGGCGGTCACCAGCTCCTGTGCCGTCATCTGGAAGCAGCCGTCGCCGTCGACGGCCCACACCATCCGATCCGGCCGGCCCACCTTGGCCCCGATGGCGGCGGGGACGGCGAAGCCCATCGTGCCGAGGCCGCCGCTGTTGACCCAGGTGTAGGGGTGCTCGACCTTCCAGTACTGGCTCGTCCACATCTGGTGCTGGCCGACGCCCGAGACCACGACCGTGTCGTCGGGCGTCGCATCCCGCAGCGTCTCGATGACCATCTGGGGCTTGAGCGAGCCGTCGTCGCCCGATCGGTCGTAGGTGAGGGGGAAGTCCTTCTGCCACTCCCGGATCTGGGTGATCCACGCGCTGCGGTCGGCCTGGCTCTCGCTGCCGCCGGTGTCGTTGACCGCCTTCACCATCTCTTCGATCACCAGGCGGCAGTCGCCGACGATCGGCACGTCGGGACGGCGGACCTTGCCCAGCTCGGCGGGATCGATGTCGACGTGGATGATCTTGGCGTCCGGTGCGAAGCCCCCCACCTTGCCGGTCACCCGGTCGTCGAAGCGGGAGCCGAGGGCGATGAGCAGGTCGGCCCTCTGCATGGCCGTCACCGCCGTGTAGTTGCCGTGCATTCCCGGCATGCCGAGGCAGAGCTCGTGGCTGTCGGGGAAAGCGCCGCGGGCCATGAGCGTGGTCACGACCGGGATGCCGGTGAGCTCGACCAGCTGGCGCAACGCCTCGGCCGCTCGGGCCTTGAGGATGCCGCCCCCCGCGTAGATCACGGGCTGCTTGGCCTTGGCGATGAGCTTGGCCGCCTCCTGGATCATCTTGGGGTGGCCCTTGGTGTTGGGCTTGTACCCGGGGAGGTCGGCGGCGACGTCAGCGTCGGTCGGCCAGTACCACTCCATCGTCTGGTTGCTGATGTCCTTGGGCAGATCGATGAGGACAGGGCCGGGCCGGCCGGTGGTGGCCAGGTGAAAGGCCTCGCGGACGATGAGCGGGATGTCCTCGGCCTTCGACACGAGCCAGTTGTGCTTGGTGACGCTGCGGGTGATGCCGGTGGTGTCGCACTCCTGGAAGGCGTCGGTGCCGATCGAGCCGTAGGGCACCTGGCCCGTGATGCACACGAACGGGATGGAGTCGAGATAGGCGTCGCACAGCGGGGTGACGATGTTGGTCGCCGCCGGGCCGCTGGTCACGATGGCCACGCCGGGCCGGCCGGTGGCATGGGCATAGCCCTCGGCCATGTGGCCCGCCCCCTGCTCGTGGCGC
Organism: Actinomycetota bacterium; assembly: GCA_030838265.1. GTDB lineage: Bacteria > Actinomycetota > Acidimicrobiia > Acidimicrobiales > BP-101 > BP-101. Next base: position 4,432 of record JAUTXA010000062.1, read on the forward strand.
ACCAGGATGTGACGGATCGAGGAGTCGATGATCGGGTCGTACACCGGGAGGATCGCTCCCCCGGGCAGGCCGAACATGACCTCGACCTTTTCCATCTCGAGGCTCTTGATGAGCGCTTGGGCTCCGGTCAGCTTCATAACGTGCTCCTGGGACTTTGGACTGCTGCGGGGTGCGGGAACGACGGTGGGCAGAAATGAAAACGACCTCCCGTCTGGGAGGTCGAAGGCGCACGCGCGAGATGTCGGCGTGCGCTACGTGAGGACTACGAGGAGGTTGAGGGAGGTCGCCATCGCCCCGAGAGTCTGTCAGGAATCCGGGCCTGTGGCAACGCCGCCCGGTGGCGGCGGCTAGGCCTGGCGGCCGAGGAAGGCGAGGAGCTTGGTCTGGGCGTCGGCGTCAGGCGGCGGCTCGACGGCGGGGCCGAAGGCCTTGGGGCCGCGCATGGCTTCGCCGAAGGCGTCGGCACCGGCCTGGACGCGCTCCACCTCCGCAGGGTCGATCGACTCGTCTTGGCCGGTGGCCCGCGCGAGGTCCCACCCGTGGACGACGAGGTCGAAGTTGAGGAAGCGATCGACGCCCGCCTCGAAGGTGGACTTCCCGGTGAAGCCCTCGAACTCGGTCTGAGCCGACGCCGGGTCTTCGAGGTGGGCCTGCACGACGGCACGGGCCGCGTCCCACGCCGCGCTCGGGTCGTCGTCGACGGACGGGATGTCGCCGAGCTTCTGGTCGATGAAGCCCAGGAACATGCCTTGGGTGTCGACCATGTGCTGGACGAGGTCGCGTGCCTTCCACTCCGGGCAGGGAGTCTTGGCGTCCCACCTCTCGGCGGGGACGGCCGCCACCTTGGCTGCGAAGGCGTCCGACAGTCGCTGATACCGCTCTGATATCTCGGTCATGGCCCCAACGCTAGGTGCCCCGCAGCGGCTGGGCCCGTGAGATTTTCCGACGCCGTATAATGCAGCCGTGACGACGGAACAGAAGCGGGGCCGAGGGCGGCCATCAGTTGGAGACCGCATTGCGGTGCGCCTGCCGGCGGACGTGCTGGCCCGAGTCGACGAAGAGGCGGCAATGCATGACGAGACCCGAGCAGCGACGATGCGGCGCCTTCTCGACTCGGCCCTTGCCAGTCGAGCGGGGGCCAATAGTGGGGTCGATCGGGCCCAGATCCGGCGGATGCTCGCCCTCTCGCCGTTGGAACGCATTCGCCACGCCGCCGACGTGGCCAACGGTGTTGCCCGCATTCGAAGCGCGGGACGGGCATCGCGGTGACGTTCGATCCCGAGCGGCTACTCCTCACCCTCAACCGACACGGCGTGAAGTACGTGATGGTCGGTGGTCTGGCTGCGGCTGCGCACGGGTCGACGCTCCCAACCGAAGACCTTGATATCGCTCCGGCGCGAACCAAAGCCAACCTCTCTCGCCTGGCCCAGGCGCTCGATGAGCTCAACGCCCGGATTCGCACCAGCAACGAACCTAAGGGCGTGGCCTTCCCGCGCACGGCCGACTTTCTGGCCGCCCAGCCCCACATGCTCAACCTCACGACCGACCTCGGGGACCTTGATCTGACCATCGCTCCCGCAGGCTTTCCCGCCGGCTACGACGACCTCATCGGCTCGGCCGTCGCCATCGACTTCGGTGATGGCACCGATACCCGGGTGGCGTCGCTGCGCGACGTCATCACTTCAAAGCGGGCCGCGGGCCGACCCAAGGACATCGCGGCCCTGCCCTACCTCGAGGCGCTGGTCGAGGAGCGCGGCCTCGACTGAGGTCGCCGATCAGGCCTCGGTGACGGCGCCCCGCTCGGCACCACTGACGAGACGGGCGAACTTGGCGAGGACGCCCGTGGTGTAGCGAGGAGGTGGGAGCTTCCAGTCGGCGCGCCGGCGCTCGATCTCGGCATCGTCCACGAGCAGGTCGATGGTGCGGCCGGGAATGTCGATGACGATGCGGTCGCCGTCGGCCACGAAGGCGATGGGCCCGCCGTCGACGGCCTCGGGGGCGACGTGGCCGATGCAGAAGCCGTGCGTCCCGCCCGAGAAGCGTCCGTCGGTCATAAGGGCGCAATCGCCGCCGCGCCCCGCGCCCTTCATGGCTCCGGTGACGGCCAGCATCTCCCGCATCCCAGGTCCACCCTTCGGGCCCTCGTAGCGGACGACGACGACGGTGCCCGGTTCGATGGAGCCGGCCAGCACGGCGTCGAGGGCACCCTGCTCACCGTCAAAGACGCGCGCAACACCCTCGAACCGCTCGGTGTCGATGCCCGCCACCTTCACCACCGAGCCCTTGGGGGCAAGCGACCCGTGCAGGATCGCCATCCCACCGTCGGCGTGGATGGGATCGGAGAGCGGGTGGACGACGGTGCCGTCGGGCTTGGGCGGGTCGATCTCGGCCAGGTTCTCGGCCATGGTCTTGCCGGTGACCGTGAGGCAGTCACCGTGGAGCAGGCCGGCCTCGAGCAGCTCGCGCATCACCATCGGCACGCCGCCGACCCCGTCGATGTCGAGCATGTGGAACCGGCCATGGGGCTTGGTGTCAGCGATGTGCGGTGTGCGCTTGGCCACCCGGTCGAAGTCAGCCAGGGTGAAGTCGACTCGGGCCTCGTAGGCGATGGCCAGCAGGTGCAGGACGGCGTTGGTCGAGCCACCCAGGGCGCTGACCACGGCGACCGCGTTCTCGAAGGCCTCCTTGGTGAGGATCTGCCGGGGACGGATGCCCATCTCGAGCAGCTTCATCACGGCCACACCTGACTGCCGGGCCAGCTCGTCACGCACGGGCGCGACGGCGGCGGGCGATGCGCTGCCCGGAAGGGCCATCCCTATCGCCTCGGAGACCGCCGCCATGGTGTTGGCCGTGAACATCCCGGCGCAGCTGCCGATGGTGGGGCAGGCATGGCGCTCGATGAGCGACAGCTCGTCGTCGGTCAGGCCGCCGGTGGCTCGGGCCCCGACGGCCTCGAACACGCTCACGATGTCCAGGGCCCGGTTCTGGGGGTCGTCGGGGATGTGGCCAGGAAGGATGGACCCGCCGTAGAGGAAGACCGCCGGCAGGTCGATGCGAGCCGCGGCCATGAGCATCCCGGGAAGCGACTTGTCGCAGCCCGCGAAGGTGACCATGCCGTCGAAGCGCTCGGCATGCATCATCGTCTCGACCGAGTCGGCGATGATCTCGCGACTCACGAGCGAGGCCCGCATTCCCTCGTGACCCATCGAGATGGCGTCCGACACGGCGATGGTCATGAACTCGATCGGATAGCCGCCCGCGTCCCGCACGCCCTCCTTCGCCTGCTTGGCCAACCGGTCGAGCGGCATGTTGCACGGGGTCACCTCGTTCCACGACGAGACCACACCGATCTGGGACTTGCCCCAGTCGTCGTCGGTCATGCCGATGGCCCGCAACATGGCCCGGGCACCGGCCCGCTCGAACCCATCGGTCACGTCGCGGGAGCGGGGCTTCATGTCCTCGGCCATGACACGACACTAGGGCGGCTGCGACCGTCTTCGGGCGGTCGAAGCCGTCGCCGCCAGTTCAGCTGTTGTCGTGGCGGGTCCGGCTGGCGCGGACGAGCAGGATGCCGAGACCCAGCATCGCCAAGGCCCACAGCACCATGGCCGTCACTCCGAGGCCCGTGCGAGCCAGGTTGCTCGGCTGCCGGGTGATGACCTCGCCCAGCACCTCGGTCTTGACCGGCGCGGCCAGGGCTCGGGTCGTTGAGACGGCCTCGACCGACGCGTTCGAGCTCTTCTCGGTGTGGGTGCCTTCGACCTCTGGCGCCGTCGTCCCGCCCTCGGTGCTCCCGACGGCAGGCGGGGCCGACGTCTCACACGGCTGGATCCAGAAGACCTTGTGCTTCACGTCCGAACCCTGCGAGCCGGTGACGTGGACGGTCAGCTTCACGTGGTAGCCCTGCTGCGGATGGGGCGTGATGCCGGCCAGAGCGGCTGAGAGGTCGACGGGCCCATAGGCCTTGTCGAGCTGGTTCCCGCCCGTCCGCTCGGCCGAGGTCCACGACGTGGAGAGGGTCGTCGCGCTGCCGCCCCCGGTCGGCGCCCACGGCTCGAAGGTCATCGAGGCCGATTGCGTCCCCGCGTCGTAGCCGTAGAAGTTCACCCAGAACGTGCATGCAACGTGAGGCTCGTTGTTGGGCCCGTCGTCGACGGCGCTGTCGTTGATCTTCACCGTGCCGTTGTTGCCGGCCGGGGCCTGCCCGGGGTCGTTGGCGCTCGGCGCTGACGAGCCGGACGAGCCGGACGAGCCTGACGACGACGACGGCGGCGACTGCTTCTTCTGCTGCCCGGGGGCCGTGTCCTTGTCGGCTCGAGCGGGCGACGCAACGCCGAACAGACCGGCGACGGCAAGAGCGGTGGTGAACGCGGCGATCCGCCGGACCCTGATGATCGAGAGCGTCGACATGGCCATCTCCCCAGATGTGTCGGCCAGCGGACTGGCCATGCGGTGCTCCCCGGCTGCAACCAGAGGGTTCCCCCACCCTCAGTGAGATAAACCGCGTTCGGGACTAGGGCTCGAAGTCCTCGTAGTAGTTCTCGGCGCCCGCGACCCTGATGTCATCGAGCCAGTTTCCGTCGTAGACATCGTTCGGTCCCTGGATGAGATCGCTGGGCTGGCCCTGCTCGGTCGAGGCGAACGTCCACGCTTGACGCTTGTAGGTCCAGTTCTCAGGGTGGAGCGAGTGGGCCCGCTTGAACCACGTCACCGCCGCGTCGGGCTCGCCGTGGCGCCACAAGTGCTGGCCCAGCTCGAAGGCGGCCGCCGCCTCGGCGTGCTCGGGGGGACGGGGACGGGAGCGCGAGATCACCTCGTCCGGCGTGAGGGCGAAGCGACTGGCCTGACCGTGCTCGACCCAGTCGCGGATGGCCTCGTTGTAGAGATCGGGGTTGGTGCGGATCTTCTTGACCTCGGTGAGCTGTTCGCCCAACCGCCCCAGTCCTTCGGGCACCTCCATCGACCGCAGCGGCGACGCCTTGATCTGGGCCGGATGGGCGGGGCGCACCAGCACGCCGTCCTCGTCGATCCACACCGCAGTCGGGACGTTGACGAACCCGAAGAGCTCGGCCGTCACGTGGGCCGCGTCGATGAGCGACGGATGTTCGGGAGCCGCCTTGGTGATCCACATCCCGGCGGCGTCGACGCCACCGGTGTCGAGGGCGACGGTGACGACCTCGACGCCGCGCTGGTGCAGGTCAGCGCGCAGGGCCTGCCACACGGGCAGGTCGTCGCGGCAGCCTCACCACGAGGCCCAGGCCACGAGCAGCACCTTCTGGCCGCGCAGGCTCTCGAGCGAGAAGGGCTGTCCGTCGATGTCGGGCAACGTGAGGGGCGGGGCGTCGGCCGTCTCGAGCGCCTTGCCGGTGACCGATGCCGGCCCGAGGGCCCAGATGGCGTGGGCCTCGTCGTGGACGAGCGGCATCCCCAGCCGGGCCGAGAGCTGTGCCGCGCCGGCGCCGTCGGGCAGCGGGACGCAGACGTCGCCCTTGCACGCCCCTTGCGGCTTGATGGCCCAGCCGGTGCGGGCTTCGAGCTCGGCCGGGTCGACGTCGAGCGAGGTGAGGATCACTGGCCCGCCCGCTGGCGCAGCAGGGCGGTCACGGCCTTGCCGTCGGCCTGGCCCTGGGTGGCCTTCATCACCTGGCCCACGAACAAGCCCGCCACCTTGGGGTCGCCGCCCTTGAAGCGCTCCCACTCGGCGGGGTGGGCGGCGATGGCGGCGTCGACCGCGGCACCGAGGGCGTCGTCGCCGAGGGCCTCGAAGCCCTTGGCTGCGGCGATGGCCTCAGGGTCTCCCCCACCAGCCGCCAGCAGCTCCTTCAGGATGGTCTTCGACTGCGACGCCGTGACCTTCCCCGACCCCTCCATGGCCACCAGGCGGGTGAACGACGTGGGATCGAGGGTCCGCCCCGCTTCGGCGTCGGCCGCCACCTCGTTGGTGACCCGGTTGACGGCAATGCGGCCGTCCGCACCACCGTCGATGGCGGCCGTCACCAAAGCGTCGAGGTCGAGATCGACGATCACCGCCACCTCGGCGGGAGTCACACCGGCCGCCTCGGCCAGTCGTCGGCGGCGCTCGGCCGGCAGCACGGGGAGGAGCGACGCCACCAATGCCTTCCAGTTCTCACCCGGGTCGACGGGGACGAGATCGGGCTCCGGGAAGTACCGGTAGTCGTAGGCCTCCTCCTTCGAGCGACCGCTCACCGTCCGTCCCTCGCCCTCGACCCAGTGGCGCGTCTCCTGGATGACGCGGCCGCCGTCGCCGAGGAGCTGGGCCTGGCGGGACGCCTCGTACTCGATGGCCCGGCCCAGCGACCGCAAAGAGTTGAGGTTCTTGATCTCGCAGCGAGTTCCGAACTCCTCGACACCGACCGGGCGAAGCGACACGTTGGCGTCGACGCGGAGCGAGCCCTCCTCCATCTTGCCGTCCGACGCGCCGGTGGCCACCACGATGGCCCGCAGCTCGCTGACGTAGGCCCGGGCGTGCTCTGAGCTGCGCAGGTCGGGGCGGCTCACGATCTCGACCAGGGGGACGCCGGCCCGGTTGTAGTCGACGAGCGAGCTGTCGGCGCCGTGGATGCGACCGGTCGTGCCGAGATGAGTGGTCTTGCCGGTGTCTTCCTCCATGTGGGCCCGCTCGATGCCGATGCGGGTGCCGTCGGGCAGCTCGAGCCAGCCGTCGACGTTGATGGGCTCGTCGTACTGGCTGGTCTGATAGTCCTTCGGCATGTCGGGATAGAAGTAGTTCTTCCGGTGGAAGATGCTGGGCTTGACCTCGCAGTGCAGGGCCAGCCCGATGCGCATGGCGTACTCGACGGCCATGCGATTGAGAACCGGGAGCGAGCCTGGCAACCCGAGGCACACCGGGCAGATGTTGGTGTTGGGCTCGTCGCCGAAGGCGTTGCGGCACCCGCAAAAGAGCTTGGTCTCGGTGCGCAGCTCGACGTGAACCTCGAGCCCGACGACCATCTCCCAGGCCGTCTTGTCGTAGCCCGTCTTGTCGACGGTGGTCATCGCCGGCTCCCTTCGAGGGCGGCGGCCACCCTGAACATCACGGGCTCGCCGAGAGCCGGGGCCATGACCTGAACCCCGACCGGGAGGCCGTCGTCACCCACGCCGTAGGGAACGCTCATCGCCGGGTGCCCGGCCAGGTTCGACGGGATGGTGCAGACGTCGCTCATGTACATGGCGAGGGGGTTCTCGGTCTTGGCCCCGAAGGCGAAGGCCGTCGTCGGCGCCGTGGGCGAGATGAGGGCGTCGAAGTCGGCGTAGGCGGCGTCGAAGTCCCGGATGATGAGGGTGCGGACGCGCTGGGCCTGTCCGTAGTAGGCGTCGTAGTAGCCGGCCGACAGGGCGTAGGTGCCGAGCATGATGCGGCGCTTCACCTCGGGGCCGAAACCGGCGGCGCGCGAGGCTCCGTACATGGTGGTGATGTCGGGGGCGTCGACCCGCAGGCCATAGCGGACGC
>JAUTXA010000080.1 GCA_030838265.1 Actinomycetota bacterium
CTGGCCGTCATCCCGACCCTGCTGGCCTTCGTCGCCCCCCACTCGGTCCGCTGGTTGCTGATCGGCCTCGGGAGTGGGCTCGCCACGCTGCTGACCGTGCCGATCGTCGCGGTGGTCGCCACCCTCGTCTACTTCGACGCCCGCATCAGGACCGAGGGCTTCGACCTCCAGATGATCGCCGCCGACCTGGCTCGGGGCTCGGCCTGACCGCCGTCCTTCTCGCCGCCGCCGCCCGCCTCCCGGTTCCGACGCGGTCGGGTCAAGAGGTGCGCCGGCGGATGAGGCAGATCCTGGCTCGGCCGGAGTTCCAGAAGCCGCCGCGCTCGATCTTCGACATCGCGTACGACTTCATCGGACGGCAGCTGAGCCGGTTGCTGCGCACGTTCTTCGGCAGTGGCGCCCCGTCGCTCATCGCCTGGGGGATCCTCATCGTGGCGGCCGGCGTGGTCGTCGCCGTGATCCTGCGGGCCCGGGCCTCGCTGCGGGCCGAGCCGCGCGTGCGAGTGGGTGACGCCGATGAGCGCGTCCGGCCGGCGCGCGAGTGGCGAGCCGAGGCCGAGGTGCATGAGGCCAAGGGGGAGTGGAAGCAGGCCCTGCGCTGCCGCTATCGGGCACTCGTGGCCGACTTGGCCAGCCGCGGGCTGGTCGACGAGATCCCGGGGCGCACGACCGGCGAGTACCGGCGCGAAGTCACCGTGGCGTTGCCTCTGGCGGCCGACGACTTCTCCGGCGCCACCGAGCTCTTCGAGCTGGCCTGGTATGGCGAAGCCGACACCGGCCAGGACGAGCACTCCCGCTTCCGCGGCCACGCCGATCGCGTGCTGGCAGGGGTGCGATGACCACGCGCACCAAGCAGCTGCTGGCCGGCGCCGCCATCTTGATCTTGCTCGTCGTCCTCTCCTTCGCCGGAGCCCGCAGCAACGACGGCCCGCCTCTCGACCCGACGTCGACCGGCGATCTCGGGACCCGCGGCCTGGTCCTGCTGTTGCAAGATCTCGGCCAACGCGTCGATGTCACGAGTGACCTGCCAGGTCCCGAGACCAAGGTCGCCCTCGTCTTGCTCGACACCCTCAACCAGCCCCGCACCGATGCCCTCAGCCGCTGGGTCGATGAGGGTGGGACGTTGGTCGTGACCGACCCCCGCTCGTCGCTCATCCCATCCACCGTGGTTGGCTCGAGCCAGCGCGACCCATTGGCGGCCGACACCGAGCGCCTGACCCGGCGCTGCAACCTGCCGGCGCTGGGCGAAGTCAACAACATCGATCCGTCGGGTGGCGTGGTCTTTGACAAGCCCGAGGGCGGGTCCGGCTGCTTTCCCCACGGCCGGGGCTTCTTCGTCACTGCTTCGGCCCAAGGCGAGGGCAACATCGTCGCCATCGGCGGGCCCGCCGTGTTCGTGAACTCGGTGATCGGCAAGGGCGACAACAGCGTCTTGGCCGCCAGCCTGCTCGCCGCCACGCCCGGCGGCCGGGTCACCCTTTTCGACCCTCGCCACTCCGACCCCGGCGTGGCCAAGGAGGGTGGCAAGTCGTTGGGCCAGCTCATCCCGAGCCGTCTCAAGCGGGCCTTCTGGCAGCTGGTGATCGCCTTCGGGCTGTTCGTCTTGCTGCGGGGCCGGCGCTTGGGTCGGCCCGTGCTCGAGCCTCAGCCCGTGCCCCTGGCCGGGTCCGAGATCGTGGTCGCCGTCGGCAACTTGCTCCAGCAGGCCAAGCAGCGGGACGCGGCCGCCAACCTGCTGCGCGCCGACCTGCGGCGAACGCTCTCCGACCGGCTGGGCTTGAGCCCCGACGCGCCCGATGAGGTGGTGGCCGACCAGGCCGCCACCCGCGCCGGCATCGATCGCCAACAGGTGCTTGACGCCCTTCGTACCGACCCGTTGCCGGGCGAGCCTGCTCTCGTCGCCCTGGCCCAGTCCGTTGCATCCGTCCGCCAGGAGGTCGACCATGCCCGATGACAGCCCCCGCCCCACCCGCGCCCGAGCGACGAAGTCGCCCACCCGCACCCGGGCGGCCCGCCTCGCCCCGCGCGACGCGGTGGTCAGCGTGCGCCAGGAAGTCGGCAAGGTGGTGGTCGGCCAGGACGGTGTCCTCACCGGCCTGGTGGCCGCCCTCATCGTCGGCGGCCACGTCCTGCTCGAGGGCGTTCCCGGCGTGGCCAAGACGCTGCTCGTGAAGACGGTGTCCGCCGCCCTCGACCTCGACTTCAAGCGGCTGCAGTTCACCCCCGACCTCATGCCGTCCGACGTCATCGGCCAGACCGTCTATGAGCAGGGCCCGTCGAAGTTCTCGTTCCGGCCAGGCCCGGTGTTCACCAACTTGTTGCTGGCCGACGAGATCAACCGGACGCCCCCCAAGACCCAGGCCGCCCTGCTCGAGGCCATGGAGGAGCATCAGGTCTCGGTCGGCGGCGACACCATGTCCCTGCCCGAGCCCTTCCTGGTCGTCGCCACCCAGAACCCGGTCGAGTACGAGGGCACCTACCCGTTGCCCGAGGCCCAGCTCGACCGCTTCCTGTTCAAGCTCATCGTCCCTTACCCGACGGCCGAGCAGGAGCAGCTCATCCTCGACCGTCACGACCAGGGTCTGAACCCCCACGACGTGGCCGCCGCCGGGGTGACCGCGGTGGCCGGAGCCGACGACCTCGCCGCGGCGCGCGACGCAGTCGACGAGATCCGCGTCGGCCACGAGGTGCAGGCCTACATCGTGGCCCTGGCCCGGGCCACGCGCGACTCGCCGTCGCTCACCCTTGGCGTCTCGCCTCGCGGCGCCACCATGCTCTTGCATGCGGCCAAGGCCTGGGCCTGGCTGTCAGGGAAGGACTTCGTGACGCCCGACGAGGTCAAGGCCATCGCCAAGCCCACCCTTCGCCATCGCCTGCAGCTGCGGCCCGAGGTCGAGCTCGAGGGCACCACCGCCGACGGCGTCCTCGACGGCATCCTGGCCGGCGTCCCCGTCCCCCGCTAGCCCGGGTCTCTCGCGCCTGTGCCGATCCCCACCGCCCGCCTGGCCGCCGTGGCCGCGGCCTTGGCCCTCGCCGTGGCCGCCGTCCCCTCGGCGCGCGCCCTGTTGGTGGTGAACGGTCTGCTCCTGCTGGTGGCCGCCGTGGACTGGGCCCTCGTCCCGCGACCCGCGTCCGTCCCCGTCACCCGCGAGCTGCCGCCCATCCTCACCCTCGGCACCGAGGGCACGATCGTGTGGCGCGTCACCAACCCGACGGGCCGGCGGCTGCACGTGAGGGGCGGCGACGAGCTGGCGCCGTCGTTGCGGGCCCGCTCCCGGCGCTTCCGGCTGACCCTTCCGGCCCGCGGGCGGGTGATGGCCCGCACCTCGATCCGCCCTTCGCGGCGGGGACGGTTCGAGCCGACCGAGATCGTCATCCGCATCTCAGGTCCGCTCGGGCTCATGTCGCGCCAGAAGAAGCGGCGCGTCCCCGGAGTGCTGCGGGTCTACCCGCCGTTCCGGTCGCGCGACGAGGCCGAGCTGCGCATCAACCGGGCTCGCGTGCTCGAGGTCGGGCTCCGATCGGCCCAAGGTCGGGGTGGCGGCACCGAGTTCGACCAGCTGCGCGACTACACGCCCGACGACGAGTTCCGGCGCATCGACTGGGCCGCCACCGCCCGCGTCGGCAAGCCCATTGTCCGCACCTACCGGGCCGAGCGGAACCAGACCGTGATCCTGCTCCTCGACAACGGACGGGTGATGGCGGGACGGGTGGGCGGCGTCCCTCGCCTCGAGCACGCCATGGATGCCGTGTTGATGATGACGGCGGTCGCCACCCGGCTCGGCGACCGGGTCGGGTTGGTCGCCTTCGATCGCGACGTGCGGGCCGTGGTGTCGCCCGGTCATGGCCGCGACCAGCTCGGCCGGGTGACCGAGGCCATGTACGCCCTCGAGCCCGAGCTGGCCGAGAGCGACTACCGGGCCGCCTTCACCCAGACCCTCACGCGCTTCCGGCGGAGGGCCTTGCTCGTCCTGTTCACCGAGCTGGCCGAGCAGGCCGTTTCCGAGACCCTGCTGCCCGCCCTGCCGCTCATCGCCCGCGACCACGTCGTGATCATCGCCAGCGTCACCGACCCCCAGGTGCTGGCCTGGTCGCGGGCCACCCCCGAGGCGGCCGCCAACGCATACCGCAAGGCCGCCGCCGCCGCTGCCCTCGAGGAGCGCCGCCGGACGGTGGCCCGGCTCCGGGGCTTGGGTGCGACCGTCGTCGACGCGCCCCCCGGCGAGCTGGCGCCGCGGCTGGCCGACGCCTACCTCAAGCTCAAGGCCACCGGGCGCCTCTGACGGGCCCAGCCCGTGTCCTCTTCGCCCAGTGACCCGGTGAGGCCGCGGGCCGCCGCCTGCCGGCCGAGGACGACGACGTAGACGGTGAAGGCCAACCAGGCCGCCAAGCCGACGGCGAGCCGGACGGGTGTGGCGAGGGGCGAGCCGGTGACGAAGCCCTCGATGGTGCCGGCCACGCCGAAGGCGGCGACGAGTCCGAGGACGATGGCGATGGCCCGCCGTCCCTCCTCTCCCAGCGCCGTGACCCGCAGTCGGTCGCCGGGGTCGATGAGCGTCCACCCCAGCCGCAGGCCGGCGGCGCCGGCGATGATCACCGCCGTCAGCTCGAGCATGCCGTGGGGGAGGACAAGGCCCCAGAACTTTGGTCCTTTCCCTGCCGCCGCGAACAGGCCGGCGGCCACGCCGAGGTTGCCCCCGTTCACCCCGAGGATGATCACGGTGGGGACGCACAGCAACGCGCCGGCGGCGAAGGCCACGATGGCGACCTGCACGTTGTTGACGAAGACCTTGGTGGCGAAGGCGGCCGACGGCTGGTCGGTGTAGTAGTGGTTCGACTCCTGGTCGATGTAGGCGGCGCGGGCGCCCGGCGGGGCGGCGGCGTCGAGGGCGCTGGGCGACCGGGCCAGCCACACCCCGAGGGCGGCGGCCGGAAGCAGCGTGACCGTGGCCGCGACGACGACGAACCAGCGGATGTGCCACACGGCAGCGGGGAAGGTGGTCGAGAAGAAGTGGCCGAGCGCTCGTATCGATCGCGGCCTCGTGCCGTAGACGATGGCCCCCGCCGCCGCGACTAGCCGGGTGAGGCGCATGGTGAGCCCCGGGTCGCGGTAGGTCGTGCTGGCGTAGGAGAGGTGGGTCGACGTGCGCTGGTAGAGCTGCACGAGCTCGTCGAGCTCGCGGGGATCGAGGCGGCCCACCGTGCGCCGCGACCGCTTGGTCAGGTCGTCCAGCCGGTCCCACACCGGGCGGTTCAGGACGAGGAAGCGGTCGATGTCCATTGGGTCGCTACGGTAGCGGGATGATCGGCGAGCGCGACCTGAGGCTGGTCACGCCGGAGGCCGTCATCCTGCAGTTCGACACCGCAGGGCTTCCCTCGCGCATGATGGCCAGGCTGCTCGACCTGCTGATCGAGCTCGTCGTCGCCCTCGTCGGCATCTTCCTCGGCGCCCTCATCGGCACCGCCCTCGGCGGGGCCGGGAGCGGGTCGAGGTTCTTCGGCATCACCATATTCATCCTGGCCACCGTGTTCGTCTTCCTTCTCGTCTTCGGCTACTCGGCCATCTTCGAGACCCTGTGGAAGGGCC
>JAUTXA010000087.1 GCA_030838265.1 Actinomycetota bacterium
CGACACCCACCTCGAACGGTCCGTCGGTCGCGGCCACGCACGCTGCGTAACCGGCCGCGGCGTCGGGCCGGACCGAGGGCGAACCGACGCCGAGGTCGTAGAGGACGGCCGCCACCACGATGGGGACGGGACCTCCGGCGGTCGGGAAGCCGATTCCCCGCTCGTCGCACCACCGGGCCACGCCATCGGCCGCGGCCAGGCCGAACGCCGACCCCCCGGCCAGGACGACAGCGTCGAGGCGCCGCACCAGTCGCGAGGGGTCGAGCAGGTCGAACTCACGCGTCCCCGGCGCGCCGCCGCGCACCTCGCCCGACGCCACCGTCCCCTCCGGGAACAGGACGACGGTGCAGCCCGTCCTGGCCTCTCCCTCCGTCCAGTGCCCGACCCGAACGCCGGGAACCTCGGTGATCACTGCACGCTGTCCGCGAATCGAGCCAAGCGATCGCTGACCTCGGCGTGGCGCTCGAGCATCATCATGTGACCTGCGCCGGGCAGGATCTCGAGCTCGGCGCCGGGCACCCGCTCGGCGATGTGCCTCGAGTGGCGGACCGGCGTCATGGCGTCGCGCGAGCCCACGAAGACCAGCGTCGGCACACCGATGCGATCGAGGGCATGGCCCACGTTGAAGCGGGCAATCGAACCCCAGAACTCAGCCACGATGGGGGCGGGCACGGCGCCCGTCATCACTCGGGTCAGCTCGACGTGGGTGGGCGACGGGCCCCGGCCGAAGCCGAGGCGGGCCAGCAGATACGACAGGTCGGTCGAAGGCAGCAGCCCGCCAGGCAGGCGGCCGGCCAGCCGCAGATAGCGCTGCGACACCGGGGTGACCACGCGAGAGACGAGGGCCCACCCGGGCACTATCGACCCGGGTCCGGCGTCGGTCGACATGAGCACGAGGCCGGCGCATCTCTCGGCCACCAGCTCGGGGTGGTCGGTCGCCATCTTCATGAGGGTCATGCCGCCCATCGAGTGGCCGACGACGACAGCGTTGCGCAGGTCGAGCTGCTCGATGATCTCGGCCAGGTCGTCGGCCAGCCGATCGATGGTGAACGTGCCCGCCTCCCCCGTCGACCGCCCATGACCGCGGTGATCGATGGCGATGACGCGATGAGTCGCCGACAGCTCGCGCTGCTGGTAGTGCCAGGTGACGGTCGACAGGGTCACGCCGTGCAGCAGCAGGAGGGGCGGACCGCTGCCTCGTTCGGTGACATGGATCTCGCTTCCGTCGCTCAGGCGGAGAGTCGACTCGCGGTCGTCGCCGCTCGGTGCGAAGTCCTCGGTGGCGTCGGGGTCGGGCCGCCCGCGCTCCCATGCCATCGCCCCCTGCTCGGCGCCGAAGGCCGCCACGGCGACGGCGAGGACGGCGAAGAGTCGCCTCGCTCGCGTCATCCGCCCACGTAGCGCCGCGGGACGCGGGGCCCGATGCCGCACACGATCTCGTAGCTGATCGTGTCGGTGAGACGAGCCCAGTCCTCGGCCGTGATCACCTCGTCACCCTGGGCGCCAATGAAGACGACCTCGTCACCCCGCTCGATGGGCGCGTCGCCACAGTCGACCATCACCTGGTCCATGGTGACGGTGCCGGCGAGAGGGAGGCGACGGCCCCGGATCAGCACTTCGCCTCCGCACGCCGAGAGGCGACGGGGAACACCGTCGGCATAGCCGAGCGGGACGGTCGCCACCCGACCGCGCTCGGGCATGGCGTAGCGCAGGCCGTACGAGATTCGCTCGCCGGCGTCGAGCACCTTGACGAACGACACTTCGGCCTTGAGGGCCATGGCCGGCGTCAGGGCAACCCGTCCGGCCAGCGACGGCGACGCTGGGTAGCCGTAGATCCCAATGCCGGTGCGGACCAAGTCGTAGCGGGCCTCGACAAAGGCGGTGGCGCCGCCGGTGTTGGCGGTGTGCAGGAGGTCGGGGGTGACGCCCCGGTCAGCGAGGAGCGATCGGGCCGACTCGAAGCGCTCGAGCTGGAGCTTCGTGACCTCGCTCTGTTCGGGCTCGTCGGCGACCGCCAGGTGCGTCCAGAAGCCCTCGAGGTGCAGCACCGGGTTCTCGGCGACACGGACGGCGAGATCGACGGCATCGTCGGCCGACGCCCCGACCCGGTGCATGCCCGTGTCGACCTTGACGTGGACCGGCACTCGTCCCTGGCCGGTGTCGGCCGCGGCCTCGGCCGCCGCCGCCGCTCCCAGCTCGGTGTACAGCGAGAGCCGCAGGTCGTGGGCGAGCGCCTCGGGCATGGCCTCGGCCGCCGGCTCCGACAGCAACAAGATGGGTGCGGTGACGCCCGCCTCGCGCAGTGTGACTCCCTCCTCGACGAGGGCCACACCGAGCCAGGCCGCGCCGCCGGCCAGGGCGGCTCGCGCCACCTCGACCGACCCGTGGCCGTAGCCGTTGGCCTTCACCACCGCGCACACGAGGGCGGGGGTGCACAACCTCACCAACTCAGCAGTGTTGGCCGCGATGACCCCGAGGTCGACCTCGGCCCACGCCGGCCGCAGGTGAGCGGCGGTCATCCGCCTCCCCGCCCCGGCGTCTGGGAGCGGATGAGTCCGGTATGCGGACGGATTTGCTCACGGACTTCGTCGGGGGCGCTGAGCCACACCGCGATGAGCTCGGGGAGGTCGGTGGCCACCAGGCCCCGCCGGT
>JAUTXA010000091.1 GCA_030838265.1 Actinomycetota bacterium
CTCGTACGCCTCGTCGACGCCGGCGCCCACGTGAACCGAGATGACCGAGTCGTGAGGTGCCGTGGCGTCGCGGGTGACGAGCTGGACGGCGGCGTCGCCACTGGGAGATCGGTAGCGCGCCACCCACCCCAGGTTGAACTCCTCAACGCTCAACCCGAGGTAGTCAGCGTAGAAGTCACGGGCCTCGGCGATGTCAGCGACCGGAAGGTTCGCATGGATGCCGGTTACTCGCATCGATCCTCCTCGTCCCAGATGTGGGCGGCGAGTCGACGGCTTCGACCCGGGCAGGTCGACCATAATCGGCGGCCCGCCCAGCCCGTTCACCGGGATATAGGGGACCCGAACCAACCAATTGACCGGTATGGTGGACCAAGAGCCGACGTCCGCCAGCGACGACCGCCGACTTTGTTCGAGTGGGAGCATGTGCGGCCGGCGAGGGGCTGTGCTGGTGGTCTCCCGCCCCATGGCCAGTGCCTCGTACCGTGCCAGGTGCGTCGCCATCCTCACGCCTGAGCCCGGCACCAGCAGAGGCGGCTTTGGTGGATGCAACCGAGTCACAACGATCAGTAGCAGCGCTTGAGCCCATCTCGGCGACGACCGAGGAGCTGCTCGACAGCGCGCCCGACGGAGTGCTGATCGTCGATACCGCCGGAATGATCCGGCTGGTCAACCGAAAAGCCGAGGCCCTCTTCGGCTACGGGCACGGGGAGCTGGCGGGCCGCCCAATCGAGATCCTCGTGCCCGAGCCGGCCAAGGCCGACCTCGACGGGTCGCGTGCCGCCTACTTCCGCTCGCCGACGGCCCGATCGGTCGATGACGCGCTCGATCGCACCGCTCTGAAGAAGGACGGGACCGAGTTCTCAGCCGACGTCACCCTCTCGTTGCTCCGAACCGATCAGGGGGTGTTCGTCTCGGCGAACGTCAAAGACAGCTCGGAGCGAAAGAAGACCGAGAACCAGGTCCAAGGGCGGGCTGCCACGTCACGACTCGCTTCCATCGTCGAGTTCTCGGACGACGCCATGATGGCCAAGACCCTTGAGGGTGTCATCACCACTTGGAACTCGGCCGCCGAGCAAATGTACGGCTACTCCGCCGACGAGATCATTGGCCACAGTGTGGCGGAGCTCATGCTCCCTGCCCGAGTGGTCGAGCTAGGCCCAATCCTCGAACGATTGAAGCGGGGCGAGCGGGTCGAGAACTTCGAAACAAAGCGGGTTCGCAAGGACGGCAGCATCCTCGACCTGTCAGTGACCATCTCTCCGATCCGCGACGGACGGGGGGTGGTCACGGGCGCGTCGACGGTCGCCCGCGACCTCACCGAGAAGAAGAAGGCGGAAGCCGCCAGCCGCACGCTCGAGGAGCAACTGCACCAGGCCCAGCGGCTCGAGAGCATCGGCCAGCTGGCGGGCGGGGTGGCCCACGACTTCAACAACCTGCTGGCCGGGATCATGAACTACGCCGATCTCGTGTCGTCGTCCCTACAGGACGAGATGAGCAGCCGGGGGTTGTCCGACGTCGAGGCCTTCGTCACGATCGCCCAGGACGTCGAGGAGATCACCAATGTGGCGCGGCGAGCCGCGGCGTTGACGCACCAACTCCTGGTGTTCAGCCGCCGCGAGGTCGTGCGTCCCGAGGTTCTCGACCTCAACGCTGTGGTCTGTGACCTCGAGGATCTCCTCCGCCGAGCGATGGGCGAGAACGTCGACGACCTCCGCATCATCTGCGCTCCCGACCTGCCCCTGGTCAAGGCCGACCGCGGCCAGATCGATCAGGTCCTGATGAACCTGGCGGTGAACGCTCGCGACGCCATGCCGGGTGGCGGAATGCTCGAGATCGAGACGGCGAGGTTCGAGCTCGATCCGGACGAGGCCGATCTCCGCTCCATCGGGGCCGGCACCTATGCGCTGCTGAGCATCTCGGACACCGGGACGGGCATGAGCGCGGAGGTGGCGGAGCGTGCCTTCGATCCCTTCTTCACGACCAAGCCCAAGGGCGAGGGCACGGGCCTCGGTCTGGCGACCGTCTACGGGATCGTGACCCAGGCCGGCGGCGACGTCGCGATCTACTCCGGGCCCGGCGTGGGGACCACGATCCGGATCAGCCTTCCGATGACTTCGGATGCCGAGTCCGGGCCGTCTGCCGCTGATCTGGCCGAAGAGCGATCAGCCCGCGGCGAGACGCTGCTCTTGGTCGAGGACGAGGAGACCGTTCGGGAGCCGGCTCGTCGCATGCTGGCGCGCGAGGGGTACACGGTCCTCGCCGCGGCCAGCGCTGATGACGCGCTGGAAGTCATGAGCCGCCACCCGGGCGCCATAGACCTGCTGCTGACCGACGTCATGATGCCGGGCCGATCGGGCCGGGAGCTGGCGGCTGTCGTCCTCGAGCGGAGCCCGGCCACGCGGGTGTTGTTCATGAGTGGGTACAGCCACGACGTCATCGTGCACGAAGGCGTGCTTGACGAGGGCGTCAGCCTCATCGAAAAGCCCTTTTCGACCGACGCCATGCTGGTCAAAATCCGGGACGTGCTGGATGCGACCTCGCCGTAGGCACGAAAGGGGCCGCCGGAAATTGGGACGCTCGGCGTAATCAGCGCCGCCCAGAGGCGTTGTTCGGGTGTCGACGGGCGCGGTCGCGACGCGAAGGATCGGGGCGGAAGAACACGTTCCGTGGTTTGGCTAAGGGAGACCCCACGCAGTCGATGAAGAAGGTGTTGCTCGTCGACGACGACGAGGCTTTTCGCCGCAGCACGGCTCGAATGCTGGCCCAGCACGGGTACACATGCGTCGAAGCGGCCAACAGCGCGGAGGCGCGCGCCGTGCTCGATGCCGAAGAGGACGTCGCCGCTCTGCTGTGCGACATCCGGATGCCGGGCCAGTCCGGGATGGAGCTCTTGAGCGAGCTGACGGCCGACTTCCCCGATCTGGCCGTCATCATGACCACCGGCGTTGACGATCCCCGCACGGCCGAGGTGGCCTTCGACGCAGGCGCCTTTGGCTACGTGGTCAAGCCCTTCGAGGCCAACGAGCTCTTGGTCAGTCTGGCCAGCGCCCTCAGACGGCAGGAGCTTGAGTCGGCGAGCCGTCGTCGTTTGCGACATCTCGAGCAGACGGTCGAACGAACGAGGATCGTCGACGAGGTGGTCGAGGGACTCGCCAGCGCGGCCGTCTCGTCGCCGGACGGCGAGGAGGAGCTCATCGATCGGCTGTCGCTTGCCGTGTCGCTCCGCGACGAAGAGACCGGCCGCCACATCGAGCGCATGAGCCGGTACTGCGTCGTGTTGGCCGAAGCCGTGGGTTACACGGGCATGTCCCACAACGACCTGCGTCTGGCGACGGCCTTGCACGATGTCGGCAAGATCGGGGTCCCGGACGACATCCTGCTGAAGCCGGGGTCGCTCTCGAGCGACGAGTACGTCGCCATGCAAGGTCACGCCCGAATCGGCTATCAGCTGCTGGCCGGTTCGACCTCGTCGCTCATGAGCGCTGCCGCCGAGATTGCCCTCTCCCACCACGAGTGGTGGGACGGGAGCGGTTATCCGCGCGGGCTGCGAGGCGCCGAGATCGCAGAGGCGGCCAGGATCGCGGCTGTGGCCGACGTCTTCGACGGCCTCACCAGCGACCGTGTCTACCGCTCGGCCATGCCCTTTGACGCGGCCCTGACGATCATGGAGGAGCTCCGCGGCCGCCAGTTCGAACCCCGACTGTTCGACGCTCTGGTCGAGTCGCTCGACCAGATCACCGCCATCCGCCAGGCCTATCCCGACCAAGAGGGGCCGAGGCGCATACGCGTCTTGGTTGTCGACGACCACGAGATCTTCTCCCAGAGCCTCGTTCGGCTCCTGGGAGCCAAGGCTGAGCTCAAGGTGGTCGGTACGGCGGGCAGCGTGGCGGAGTCAGTCGTGGCTGCGGTGGCGTATCAGCCGGACGTGATCCTGATGGATCTCGAGCTGCCTGACGGGAGCGGCTCCGAAGCCACCCAACAGATCAAGGCTCTGACCCCGTCGGTCAAGGTGATCATGCTCACGGCTCGTACCGACGACGAGGCCCTGATCGACGCGATCGCGGCCGGCTGCTCCGGGTTCGTCAAGAAAGAGGACGCCGTCGACGTCCTTCTCGCCGCCATCGTCGCCGCTCACGAGGGCGAGACGATCAGCCCGCCCTCCGAGCTGCGCCCGCTGCTCGGGAGACTGCGCCCGACCCGGCGGGGCCTAGGGGCCGATCTCACGCCGAGGGAGACCCAGGTGCTGCTCCTCATAGCTGCCGGGTTGGTCAACAAGGAGATCGCCGAGGCCGTGGGCATCCGGCTGAACACGGTCCGCAACCACGTCCAGAACATCCTCTACAAGCTGCGAGCGCACTCGAAGCTCGAGGCCGTGGCGACCGCGGTCCGCGAGGGCCTCATCGACTATCGCGGCGACGTGGCGGGCTAGCGCGAACGCATCTGCTGTCTGACGCCGGTCGTGTCGATACCCAAGACATGAAGCCCGACCGCGATGCGAAGAGGCTGGTGCAGATCCGGGACAGGATCGAGGCCCTGTCCGTGGTCGACAACGACAACTTCAATCTGCCGGCCCGCTACCGCGCCCTCGTGAAGCTGGAGACGATCCTGTCTCAGCGCGTGGCCACAGGCGTCCGTTAGGCGAGCTCGTCTAGACCCGTCGGGCTCGGTCTCTCCTGGGCGTTCTCGGGTGGTGGCTCGAAGTCCTCGGCAAAGCGCTTGTGGTAACGGCGTGCGTCGAGGAAGGACAGGACCCGCACGTGGGGCAGCTCGAGGATGAAGAGCACGCCGACCATCGTGACCGCGCCCAGGACCAGATGGCCGTAGCCCACGACCACGCCGATGGCGGCGGAGGCGAATATCGCCGCCGCGGTCGTGACGCCGTAGATCATCCCGCCCTCGCCCTGGATCAAGACACCGGCCCCGATGAAGCCCACGCCCGTGACGACTCCGGCGACAGCTTGCGGCGAGCTCCGCGCCGCCACCGCTGTCACTGCTGCTGATGCCGCCCCGACGAGGGCAAAGGTGCGATCCCCGGCTGGCGAGCCTCGCAGCTCGCGCTCGAAGCCGAGAACAAACGCCAAACCGAACCCGAGGGCGATGCGAGCCAGCAGCGCCCAGTCGTGGGTGGCCATGCTCTCAGTATGAACGCCGGCCCCTCGCGACAGGGTGAGGGTCAGGCCCGGCTGACGGTGAGCAGGGTGTCGCCCGCGATGGTTTGGTAGACGACGCAGTAGCGCTCGGTCAGGCGGAGCAGCGTGTCGAGCTCGTCGTCCGTCGCGTGGGTGTCGAGGTCGAAGCGGACGCGGATCGCCCGGAAACCGACCGGTGCCTCTTTGCTGACGGACAGGGTGCCTCGGAAGTCGAGGTCGCCCTCGACGTGCACCGCACCCGAGAGCACCTCGATGCCGAGCGACGTGGCGACGGCCCGGAGCGTCACCCCGGCGCAGGCCGCCAGCGCCTCGAGAAGCATGTCGCCGGAGCACAGCAGTTGACCGTCGCCCCCACTGGCCGGGTGCAGCCCGGCTTCGGCCATGGCCCGGCCGGTGGCGACCGAACAGGACACTCCCTCGCCGAGCGTGCCGTCCGCCTTCAGCGTGACGAGGGCCGCCTCCGGCTCGCTGACGTAGCGGTCCTTCAGTGGCTGTTGGATGGCGCGCAGCTCATCCCGGGTGATTGCCATGCCTCAGTATGCGGCGTCCCGCACCTTGTCGGCTGTGCTGAGTCCAACGAGGACGCCGGTCGATGTCGTGACGAGGACCCAGGGAGGGTGCTTCTCGCCGAGCTTGGGCGCGAGCTCTTTGGCGCTCACGTTGGGGCGGTAGGTGCTCGGTCCCTCGTGCATGACGTCCGCCGCCCGCGGCGCGTCGCCGCTATCGCTGAGATCACTGGCCTTGACCAATCCGAGCACCACCTGCCGATCGTTCACGACGATGCACACCGGCGAGGCACCGAGGTCGGGGACGGGGTCGTCGATCCCGCAGGTGGGCGGGTCGTCGACCAGGTCGGCCAGCCGCGTCAGCGAGGCGTTGGTTCCCTCAAGCGGGAGGCCGGCTGCCGCCCAGTCGGCCTTCCCGGCGACGTAGTCGAAGACCGAGGTAAAGCCGAGTTGCTCGAGCCGCCACGCGGCCCGCGGGCTGAGGTCTCAAAGGGAGTCCCAGCAGTAGACGACGACAGGACGGCCGACGTCGAGCTCGGTCGGCGCCCGCTCGGCGATCTTGCGCAAGGGGATGTGGACGGCACCGGGCAGGTGCTCCTCGTCGAACTCGTCCTTGGGTAGCACCTCGACCAGCTGCACGTCGGGCCGGGAGGCCAGCATCTCCTGCAGCTGGGCCCGGGTCATGTCCGTCGGCACGACGCGGAACCTACCCGACCGGGCGCCGCGGGAATCTGTTGCAATGCATGGCGCGCGCGACGACGAGGCGCTCAGTGTCCTGCGGGCGGCACTGGCCGCCAATGTGGACCGCTGAGTCGCTACTACGAGCTGAGGGTGGCCTTGAGGGTGATGTCGACCGAGGCCAGGGCGCGCGAGACCGGGCAGCCGCTCTTGGTGGCCTCGGCCAGTTCCTGGAACTTGGCGTCGTCGATCCCGCTGACCTTGACCTCACTGATCAGGTCGATGCGGGTGATCGAGAACCCTGCGTCGCCCTTGTCGAGGTGCACGTTGGCTGTGGTCTGCACCGAGTCGGGCACATGGCCGGCCTTGGTGAGGCTGCTGGCGAAGGCCATCGAGAAGCAGCCGGCGTGGGCGGCGGCGATGAGCTCCTCGGGGTTGGTGCCTGTCCCCTCCTCGAAGCGCGACGAGAACGAGTAGGCCCCCTCGAAGGCGCCGCTGCCGAAGCGCATGGTGCCCTTGCCGTCAGTGAGCGAGCCTTCCCATTGGGCGTCAGCCTTGCGTGTGGGCATCTCGAGTAA
Organism: Actinomycetota bacterium; assembly: GCA_030838265.1. Lineage (GTDB taxonomy): Bacteria > Actinomycetota > Acidimicrobiia > Acidimicrobiales > BP-101 > BP-101. The sequence goes on from JAUTXA010000091.1 coordinate 6,913, forward strand.
TCCTCCGTGGTTGCGAACAGGCCGGAGCCTAGGGCACGGATTCGACCGCTTCGTCCGCCCGCGCCCCGCGGGAGAGGCCAACGATCACGGTGGCGACCAACAGCCCGATGCCCCCGACGATCTGGATGAGCCGCAACGTCTCGTCGAGGAAGAGCCCGGCCAGGATGATGGCGAACAGGGCTTCGAGGGTCATGACGACCGACGTCTGGCCCGGGCCCAAGCGCTTGAGCCCGGCGAACATGAACGTGAAGGCGGCCGAGGTGGCGAGCCCGTTGCCGATCATGGCGGGCAGGTGGCCCGACGGCGATTGAAGATCGGAGAGCAGCACCCCTCGCAAGACGAACGAAAGCGACGCGCCGAGCGCCACCCATGCGCTGATGGTGAGGCTGTGGGTCCGGTGCACGAGGGCGTGGCTGACCGTGAGGTAGATGGCGAACGACACCGCCGAGCCGAGGGCGAAGACGACGCCCATGGTGGTGACGCTCACCGTCCCCCCACCGGTGACGACGAGGACGGTGCCTCCAGCCGAGAGGGCCAGGGCGATGGCGGTGCGTCGCCGCAGCGGCTCCCGTCCCGTCGCGGCCCCGATGATCGCCACCACCGCCGGGTAGGCGTAGAAGAGGAGCGACACGGCCGCCGCAGACCCGCGCTGTAGAGCCGAGTAGAAGAAGGTCGACTCGATGGCGTAGCCGAAGAAGCCGAGCAGGAAGACGCGGACCCGCTCGCCCTCGAGGGGGAGAAGGGACCGTCGAGAGGCGGCCAGGATCACCAACAAGGCGGCGGCGGCCACACCGAAGCGGATGCCGAGCACGGTGTTGACTCGGAACCCCGCAGTGGCCAGGTCGCGGTTGATGACGATGGTGATCCCGTAGCTGAAGGCTCCCGCCGCTACCAACAGGGTGCCGGCGACGCTGCCGGCGGCCCTCTCAGCGGACGTAGAGGGCGTCGATCTCAGCGCTGTACTTCTGGTTGATGCCCCGGCGCTTGAGCTTCATCGTGGGCGTGAGCTCCTCGGAGTCGGGCTGCCACTCGTCGCGCAGGATCGTGAACTTCTTCACCTGCTCTACCCGGCTGAAGCGCTGGTTGGCTTCGGTCACACACCGCTCGACCTCGGCATGAATGGCGTCGTTGGTGGCCAGGTCGGAGATCGAGTCGAACTCGATGCCCTGGGACTTGGCCCAGGCGGGGGCAACTTCGGGGTCGAGGACGATGAGGGCGCTGATGAACGGCTTGTTGTCGCCGATGACGGCGGCCTGGCCGATGAGCGGGAAGGACTTGAGGGCGGACTCGATGTTGGCCGGGCTGATGTTCTTGCCCCCGCCGGTGATGATGAGCTCCTTCTTGCGGTCGACGATGCGGAAGTAGCCCTCGTCGTCAACCTCGCCGATGTCACCGGAGTGCAGCCAGCCGTCGGCGTCGAGGGTCTCGGCCGTCTTCTCCTCGTCCTTCAGGTAGCCGACGAACACGTTGCCGCCCCGGCACACGACCTCGCCGTCTTCGAGCAGCTTGACCTCGCAGCCCGGGAAGGCCCGACCGACCGTGCCGACCTTGACGCGGTAGGGCTCCCAGGTCATGGGCCCGCAGCTCTCGGACATGCCGTAGATCTCTGACATGGGGATGCCGATGGCTCGGAACCACTCGAGCAGCTCGGGCGTGATCGGTGCCGCGCCGGTGACGGCGATCTCGAGCTGGTCGAGGCCGATCTGCTGGCGCACACCCCTGAAGGCGGCCTCGTCGAGGAAGTCCCAGGTCTGCTGCAGATCGTCGGGCAGCTTTCCGTCCCGGCCCAGCTCAGCCTGCTTCAGGGCGATCGGCTTGGCCGCCTCGACGCCCTCGTTGAACTTGTCGAGCACGCCCTGGCTGGCGAGGGCGGCGTTGACGCCCGAGTGGATCTTCTCCCACACCCGCGGCACGCCGAAGGTGGTGTTGGGATGGACCTCGCCGAGGTAGGCGGCCAGCTGGGCAGTCTCGGGGCAGGTCGTGACCTCGAGGCCGCCGGCCAGGGCCAGGTAGTGGGTCGACATCCGTTCGGCGATGTGGGCCATGGGCAGATACGACACGGCGCGCTTGCCGAGCGGGTCGAACTCGAGGAGCTTCAGGTAGGCCTCGGCGGTGAAGACGATGTTGTAGTGGGTGAGCATCACGCCCTTGGGCGGGCCGGTCGTCCCCGACGTGTAGATCACGGTGCAGAGGTCGTCGGGCTGCGCCACCTTGGCGGCCTCGGCGAGGTCGACCGGGTCGGTGCCGATGAGCTGGCTGAAGGGGATGACGCCGTCGCCGGCCTGGCCGTCGGGGTCGTGCAGGACGACGATGTGCTTCAGGTTGGGCAACTCGTCGCGGATCTTGAGGAAGCGCTCGAGGAAGCTGATGTCCTCGACGATGGCGATGGTGGCCTCGCAATGATCAACCAGGTACTGGACCTGGTCGGGCGACGACGAGTTGTAGATCGAGATCGAGGTGGCCCCGCACAGGGCCGCGCCGATGTCCGCGATGTGGAACTCGGGGATGTTCCGCATCATGAGGACGATCCGCCCGCCCCGCTCGAGCCCGAGCCCGGCCAGACCGGCGGCCATCCGGCAGGCCCGATCGCCGTACTCGCGGTAGGTCCACTCGCCCCACGAGTCGTCCTGGTTCTTCCACCGCAGGGCGACCTGGTCGGGGTGCTCGGTCACGGTACGCCGGAAGCGGGTGGGCACCGTCTCGCCGGCGACGACCTGGTCCAGCTCTTCCTTGGTCACGGTGTGTTGCATGTCACATATTCAAGCCGCTCTGGCGTTTCCGCTGCTGGCGGAATTGTTGACCGGTCAGGTCGGTTATTGTCGGAGCAGAGAGAACCCACTCCCCGGGAGGGACCAGATGACTGTGCGACTGGGCGACGACGCCCCCGACTTCACGGCCGAGACCACTGAAGGCAAGATCAACCTCTACGAGTACCTGGGCGACGGTTGGGGCGTGCTCTTCAGCCACCCGAGGGATTTCACGCCGGTGTGCACCACCGAGCTCGGCGCCGTGGCCCGCCTCAAGCCGGAGTTTGCCAAGCGCAACACCAAGGTCATCGCCGTCAGCGTCGACCCCGTCGAGTCTCACGAGAAGTGGGTGAGCGACATCGAAGAGGTCAACGGGGTGAAGATGAACTACCCCATCATCGGCGACGAGGACCACACCGTCGCTGACCTCTACGACATGATCCACCCGAACGCCAGCGACACGGCGACGGTGCGATCCGTCTTCGTCATCGGGCCCGACAAGAAGGTGAAGCTGCAGATCACCTATCCCGCCTCGACGGGCCGGAACTTCGACGAGATCCTCCGGGTCATCGACTCCCTGCAGCTGACCGCCAACCACAAGGTGGCCACGCCGGCCGACTGGAAGTTCGGCGAGGACGTCATCATCGTGCCCGCAGTCTCCGACGAGGAGGCCAAGGAGAAGTTCCCCAACGGCTGGGACGCCAAGAAGCCGTACCTCCGCTTCACCAAGCAGCCGACCCCGTAGTCAGCTCGCCTTCGGCTTCGCATCGAGCTCCCGTGCGGGCAGAAAGATCTGCTCGAGCGGGAGCTCGAACGCGTCTGCGATCCTGACTGAAGAGAATGGGCGCTTGGCGGCTTGTGGAGGGGTGGGGGTGCGGGTCTTTCGAGTCCTGATCGGGGCGCTGGTCCTCGTCATCCTCGTCGCGCCGGTGGAGCGGTCATCGGCCGAGGCCGGCAGGTACGAGGGGTTCCACGTCGACGTCGGGCCGGTCTCCGAACGAGACAGCCGCGTCGTGCTCACCATCACCTCGGCCTGCGACGGCGACATCCCCTACCAGTTCTGGACGGGCCGAAGAGCGCCCGCCGGAGCCACCATTGTCTCTCAGAGCTCGTTCGACGCCCGGGGCTCGGCAGCCACGCCAGGGGCGGACTACGTCGAGCAGAGTGGGTCGTTCACGTTGTCGAAGTCCAAGCGGGTGACCATCGAGGTCCCCTTGGTCGACAACTCGACGGCCGAACCGCTCGAGCACGTCGTCATCCTCTTCGAGTCACCCGTCCAAGCCGGGGTCATCGCCGGGGACACGTACCGCTGCACGTCGAACGCGGCTGACCCAGATCGGACCTACATCGAGTCGGCGTTCACCATCGTCGACGACGACCCCGCCGCGGCCAACGACTCCGGACCCCCCGCGGCAGCGGCCCCCTCGGGCTCGTCCGGTCCGAAGCGGCCCGCGTCGGGAGCAGGCACCGCCACCACGACGCCGGGCCAGCCCGCGCCCCGGGCCACCCCCAGCCCCGTGGTCCCGGCCAACGACGAGATCCGGAGCGCAGCAGGGGTCAAGCTTGTCGGCGCCGCGCTGGCCTCGAAATCAGCAGGGGACTCGGGCCCACGACTCCCGGCGGCGGCCGCTGCTCTTCTCGTCCTGCTTGCGGCGGGTGCGTGGCTCAGATGGCGCCGGACGTGGTGACCACCTTTCCGGGGTTTGAGGCCTGGTACCTGGCCGAGCATCCCAAGGTCCTCGCCACGTTGGTCTTCGTCAGCGGCAACGCCGACGTGGCCCGCGAGGCGACCGACGAGGCCTTCGCCCGCGCCCTGGCCCGCTGGTCGCGCCTTCGGGAGATGGAGTCTCCTGGGGGCTGGCTCTACACCGTCGCTCTCAACCTGGTGAAGCGGCACGCCAAGCGATCAGCCGCCGAGCGACAGGCCCTGGGCACCGCCGACGTGCCGCTGATCTGGACCGACCGCACCACCGAGCTGTGGTCCGTCGTCCAGAGCCTGCCTCCGCGCCAGCGCGCCGCCGTCGTCCTTCGCTACCTGCTCGACATGAAGGAACGAGAGATCGCCGACGTGATGCAGATCTCTCCCGGAACCGTGGCCTCGACGCTCGCGTCGGCCCGCCTTCGGCTGGCCGGCTGGCTCGTCGACGACCACGAGGAGGCCCGATGACTGATGTCGTGACGCTGCTTCACGAGCTGGTCGACCACCCCGTCGCTGCGCCGGCTCCGCTCGAGTCGCTCCTCGAGCGGGGGCGTCGTCGCCGGCTGCGTCGCATGATCGCGGCCGGCGGCGTCTCGCTGGCGCTCGTTGCGGGGGTGCTGGGCCTGGCCGCCATGATCGGAGGGCCGGGGCCGGGGCCGGTGCGTGTCAGGGTCACGGGTCCAGGCGTCAAGCAGGCCAGCTACCGGGCGACGGCGTCGGGCGGCTACCTGGCGAAGGGTGAATGGAGCCTGACCATCGTCCGCGACGGGAAGACGATCAATTACGCCAGCGGCTCGAGCCCGGCCTGCGGCGACAACGGGACCATCCGACCGGGTGACCGCGTCCTCGCCGAGATCCGGAGCGACAGCTCGTCCCTCGAGGTTGGCCAAGGGGTGACGTGTCGAAGTTCACAGCCCTCGCAATGAAGAAATCGGCAGTCGCGAGGCTTATGGTCATATCGGGCAAAAGCCCGCCGACCAGGGGGTAGGGAAATGAAGTCGAAGCTGGGGTTGGCATTGTTGACGGCGGTCGCGTTGCTGCTGTCCATCGGGTCACCGGCGCACGCCGCCACTCGGGAGTTCCGGTACGTGGCCAACGACGACGAGGCCCACATCGTGTCGTCGTTCGAGAATGTGCCGGGCATTGCGCCGCGGGGGATCATGACGGTGGAGCCGACCGGTTCCAGCATCACGATCCACGTCGACGACGCCGCCACATTGACGGGCGAGACCATCGCCATCGAGCTGTACACGAACAGGACCTACTCGGACCTGTGCGTGGCCGACGGGGAGACCCGCACCCTGAGCGGCCTCACCGCGGGGACGCCGCTCCGCATCACGATCGGCGGCACGCCCGGGCCGTACTCGATCCACGCGCACTGCACCGGTGTAGCCACGACCGGCGTCGCAACCTTTACCGGCGTCAGCTAGCCAGTCAGAACTGCTGTTGACGGTCGAGCTCCCGGGCGGGCAGGAAGATCTGCTCGAGCGGGAGCTCGAACGCGTCAGCGATCTTGAAGGCGAGGGGCAGGCTCGGGTCGTACTTGCCCTTCTCGATCGAGATGATCGTCTGCCTGCTCACACCCACTCGCACGGCCAGGTCGACCTGCGTCCACCGCCGCTCATCCCGCAGCTCGGCCAGTCGGTTGTTCACCTCAACGCGATTCCCACGACGGTGTACACCGGGTGTCGACCGAGCTCCATCTCTGAGTGTGCTCGAGACCCGTTCATTCGCCGGTGAGCTTCGAGCGCAGCCGCTGGGCCGTGATGATGAAGAACACAACGCCGAAGGCCGCGACGTTTAAGGGGTCGGGATTGCCTAGCCCGAAGACGCGGATGGCGAGTCCAAACAACACGAGGGCGGGCAGGCCCACGAACAGGGTGACGAGCGCTGCTCGCTCGAGGGTGTGGCGCTCGATGCCCTCGCGCCGCAAATCGTCTCGCCACTCGTAGGCCTGGTCGGCCCACAGGCCGGCCAGGCAGATGCCCCCGACCACCAGCGAGGCGAGTCCCAGGAATCGGTGGTGCCTCCAGAGCAGGCTGCTCGCGAACACGCCACCACCGGCGACGATTGCCAACACGAATCCGAAGCCCGGCGAGCGAATCACTTTCACCAAGCCCGGCTGGTGCGATCGAGTGCCCGGCTCGGACCCGATTGGCCCCCCGGCATGCGTTTCCCCCATAGCCGCACCGTAAAGGAACCTTGACGTCAATGTCAAGGTGACTTTACGTAGAGGGCGGCTCGCGGTGGAGGAGGAAGGTGCCGGTGGCCCGGCTGACGAGCTGGCCCTCGGAGTCCTTGACAGTGGCCTCGGCGTAGGCGACCTGCTTGGCCAGGCGGGTGACCTCGCCCCGGACGGTGAACGGGTTGCCGAGGTTGGCGACCCGCATGGTGTCGGTCTTCATCTCGAGGGTCGACCGGGTGCGGTCGCGCCCGTCCAGGGAGGCGTTGATGGCGAAGTTCATGGCCGCGTCGAGCAGGACGGAATGCACGCCGGCCTGCACGTAGCCGTGGGGGTTGCACGCCAGTTGGGTCGGGGTCCACGAGGCGGTGGCCCACCCGTCCCCGTAGCCGTCGAAGGCGGCACCGATGGCCTCGATGATCGCCATGCCGCCGTCGCCCAGCCACCGGTCCATGTCCTTCATGAGGAGCAACGTAGCCCCGGCTCTCTGTCGCGTTGTCTTGACCACGTCAAGAGAACGCGACAGAGAGCGGGAGGCCGAGAGCAGGCTCGGGTTGCCGAGTGCGGCACCCGCGGGCAGACTTGACCGACCGGTCTAGTTTTCACGCGAAGAGGAGCCATCCATGGCCACAGCAGTCATCGTCGATGCCGTCCGCACCGCAGGGGGCAAGCGCAACGGGAAGCTGCGGGGCTGGCACCCCGTCGACCTGGCCGCCGAGACCCTGAAGGCTCTCGTCGAGCGCAACGGGCTCGATCCCGCCCTGATCGAGGACGTGATCATGGGCTGCGTCATGCAGGTCGGCGAGCAGGGCCTGAACGTGGGTCGCAACGCCGTCCTGGCGGCTGGCTTCCCCGAGTCGGTGCCCTCGACCACCGTCGACCGCCAGTGCGGCAGCTCGCAGCAGAGCGCCCACTTCGCGGCCCAGGGCGTCATCGCCGGGGCCTATGACATCGTCATCGCCGCGGGTGTCGAGGTCATGAGCCGGGTGCCGATGGGCGCGTCGATCCAGTCCGGCCCGGGCATGCCCTTCGGTCCGGCCGTCATGGCCCGCTACGCCAGCGTGGGTGGCCTCGTTCCCCAGGGCATCAGCGCCGAGCTCATCGCCGACAAGTGGGGCCTCAGCCGGGAGGACCTCGACGGCTTCGCTGCCCAGTCCCAGCAGCGGGCGGCCAAGGCCAGCGACGAGGGCCGCTTCGACAACGAGATCATCGCCATCAAGTCGCGTGACGACAACGGCGCCGAGACCGACGACGTCGTCAGCCGCGACGAGGGCATCCGTCCCGACACCACCGTCGAGTCCCTCGCCAAGCTGAAGCCCGCCTTCAAGCCCGACGGCAAGGTCACGGCCGGCAACTCGAGCCAGATCACCGACGGCGCGGCCGCTGTGCTCATCATGAGCGAGGAGAAGGCCAACGCCCTCGGCCTGAAGCCCCGGGCCCGGTTCCACACCTTCGCCCTGGCTGGCGTCGACCCCGTCACCATGCTCACCGGCCCCATCCCCGCCACCAGCAAGGTCCTCGAGCGGGCCAAGCTCAGCCTCGACGACATCGACGTGGTCGAGATCAACGAGGCCTTCGCCTCGGTCGTGCTGGCGTGGGAGAAGGAGCACCACCCGGACATGAGCAAGGTCAACGTCAACGGCGGCGCCATCGCTCTTGGCCACCCGCTCGGCTGCTCGGGAACCAAGCTCATGGCGACCATGCTCAACGAGCTCGAGCGCACCGGCGGCCGCTACGGCCTGCAGACGATGTGCGAAGGCGGCGGCATGGCCAACGCCACCATCATCGAGCGTCTCGGGTAGCCCCACTCGAAATTGCGTCCCCTGACCACCGTATTGGTGGTTCAGCGACGCAAGAATGACGGGGACATGATCGTCGTCAAGCTCGTCATCGCCGTCATGGCCGGATTGCTCATCTGGCGCGTCGGCACTGCGATGCTCGGCGGCCTGGCCCGGCCGATCCCGGAACCACCGCCGCCGGGCGAGTTGCGCCGGGTCAAGATGAACTACCGCTGCCCGACCTGCGGTACCGAAGTGCGCGTCACCCGGGCCGCCACCGAGGACC
>JAUTXA010000095.1 GCA_030838265.1 Actinomycetota bacterium
ATCCTGTCGGCCATCGCTCGCACCGACGATGCCGAGGTCACCGTCGAGTGCAACCCCGAGACCGTCTCTCCCGCCCTCCTCGAGACCTACCGCCACGCGGGCGTGAACCGCTTGAGCTTCGGCGTGCAGTCGATGGTGCCGTCCGTCCTCGTCGCCCTGGGACGGGACCACGACCCCGACGCAGTGGTGCGCGCCGTGGGCTGGGCCCGGGCCGCGGGCTTCGACTCGTTCAACCTTGATCTCATCTACGGCGGGGCCGGGGAGTCCCTCGACGACTGGCGCCGGTCGCTGCACGCCGTCGTCGCCCTCGACCCACCTCACGTGTCGGCCTACGCCCTCACCGTCGAGGCCGGGACGCCGCTGGCCCGCGACACCAGACGCCACCCCGACGACGACGACCAGGCCACCAAGTACGAGCTCGCCACCGCACTCCTCGGCGAGGCCGGGCTCGACTGGTACGAGATATCGAACTGGGCCCGGTCCGGCTTCGAGTGTGGCCACAACCGCCTCTACTGGTCGCAGGGCGACTACCGCGGCATCGGCTGCGCCGCCCACTCGCACTCCTTCGCCCAACGGCGGCGCTGGTGGAACGTGCGGACCCCCGACCGCTACATCGCCATGGTCGAGGCCGGCCTCTCGCCGGTGGGGGGCGACGAGGTGCTCGACCCCGACGAGCAGGCGCTCGAAGGTCTGCAGCTGGCCCTGCGCACGAGAGCGGGCGTGCCCGCCGCGTCCCTCGATCCGTCCGCCGCGGGTCTGGTCGACGTCGACGGCGAGCGAGCCGTGCTGAACCTGCGGGGGAGGCTGCTGGCCAACGAGGCCGCCCTCGGCCTGCGGCCCCTCGAGCCGCGTGGGGCAGGATGGAGCCATGAAGCTGGGTAGGTCGAAGGATCACCCCACGGACACCATCGTGGGCGTGGCGCGCGTCCGCCGCACCCGGCGCTGGGCCGCGGTCGCCATCGCCCTGGCCGGTGTCCTCGACGTGGCCTCGGCCGTCACCCCGCCGCTGCGGGATCGGCTGGGCGAGATCCTCAACCTCGTCCCCCTCGCCGTGCCGGTGGCGGCCAGCGCCATCGTCGCCATCGCCGGGCTGGCCTTGCTCCTGCTCGCCCGCGGCGTGCGCCGGGGCCAGCGCCACGCCTGGCAGATCTCGATCGCCCTGCTGGCCGGGTCGTCGCTGCTCCACATCGTCAAGGGCGGCGACCTCGAGGAGGCCCTCGCCGCCCTCGTGGTGTGCGGCTACCTGATCAGCGGCCGCAGCGCCTTCCGGGTGGCGGCCGACCGGCCGTCGGTGATCCGGGGCTTCGCCACCCTGCTCCTCGGCGGGGCGCTGGCCGTGGCCGCCGCCACCGTCGCCGTCGAGGCCTTCCCGGGCCACACCATGCACCGGCTGCCCTGGACCAAGGCCGTCCTCGCCGTGACCGAGCGCCTGGCCGGCATCCAGAACATCGCCTTGTCCGACCGGGCCGGTGACTTCCTGAACCCCGGCCTCCTCGCCGTGGGCATCTCCCTCGTGGTGTTCGCGGGCTGGCTCGTCTTCGCCCCCCGGGTGGCCCAGCGCCTCCACGGCACGGCGGCCGACGACCACAAGGGCCGGGCCCGCAACGTGGTCAAGCGCTACGGCGGCGACACCCTCGCCTACTTCGCCCTGCGCGACGACAAGGAGCACTTCTTCTGGGGCGAGAGCGTGGTGGCCTACGGCGTGTGGGGGTCGATCTGCCTGGTGTCGCCCGACCCCATCGGCCCGGTGTCGGAGCGGGCGCGCGTGTGGCAGGAGTTCCACCGCTTCGCCGACGACCACGGATGGGCCATCGCCGTCATGGGGGCGGGCGACGATTGGCTCCCCGTCTACAAGGCGGCGGGGATGAAGGACATCTACACGGGCGACGAAGCCGTCGTCGACTGCAAGACCTTCTCGTGTGACGGCGGCCGCTTCAAGGGGTTGCGCCAAGCCGTCAACCGCATCGCCAAGTACGGCTACAAGGTGAAGTTCTACGACCCGGCCAAGCTCGACCCGGTGCTCGAGACGGCACTGCGCCACGTCCTCACCCAGTCCCGCCGGGGCGAGGTCGAGCGCGGCTTCTCGATGACTCTCGGCCGCGTCTTCGACAAGGCCGACGAGGGCCTGTTGCTCGCGGTGTGCTTCGGGCCCACCGGCCACCCGGTGGCCTTCTGCCAGTTCGTGCCCGCCCCTGGCATCAACGGGTTCTCACTCGACCTGATGCGCCGCGACCAGGGTGAGCACCCCAACGGGGTGACCGACTTCATCGTGGTCGAGACCATCCGCCACCTGCAGGCGCGCGGCATGGACGGCCTCGGCCTCAACTTCGCGACGATGCGCGCCGTGCTGGCCGGCGAGAAGGGCGACACTGTCACCCAGAAGGTCGAGCGGTGGTTGCTCAAGCGGATGTCGGACTCGATGCAGATCGAGTCCCTGTGGCGCTACAACGCCAAGTTCGCGCCGACCTGGCGCGCTCGCTTCGCCTGCTACGAGTCGCCCGAGAGCTTCCTGCCCGCCGCTCTCGCCGTGGCCCGGGCCGAGTCGTTCTGGGAGCTGCCCGTCATCGGCCGCTTCCTCGTGCCGGACGGGCCCGAGCCGGTCGGCGTGTCCTCAGCGCCGAGCGATCACTGAGTCGTTCCTCTCAGTCCCAGGGCGTGCAGACGGTGGCGCCCGTGCCGGGTTGTGCGTAGGCCTCGACGCAGTATGCCTCGGCCGCCGCGGGGCGGATGTTGACGATGGCTGCGGTGCTGGTGAGGCCGAGCACGAGCAGGATGGCGCGGGCGATGTGGCGGGTGTGCTTTCGGGGTGTCACAGTTTCCTCGTCTCTGGGGCTGTGGTGGGCGGCAACAGGCAGAGCACGTTGGGGAGCCGCCGTGATTACCGATTCATCCGGTCTTTTTTTCGAAGAGGCGTGGCCCGAGGTCAGTGAGCGCCTCCTGCGCTGCCTGCGGGCCCAGGGCGCATCACCCGCCTTGGCCGAGGACGTCGTGCAGGAGACGGCGTTCCGGGCGCTGAAGCGGGGGATCGAGTTCTCGACCGCCGAGGATCTGAGGCGCTGGTCATCGGTCGTGGCCCGGCGCCTGCTGATCGACGCCCACCGCCGGGGCCGCAACCTGGCCGACGCCGCCCTCCCCGAGCGGGCCGCGCCCGACAAGGTCGACCGCATCGTCGAGCAGCGTCTGCTGCTCGAGGCCCTGCAAACGGCCATGGCGCGCCTCTCGGACGAGGATCGCCGGGCCGTGCTCGATCCCGTGGCGCCCGGGTTGTCGCGTCAGGAAGCGGTGAAGCTGAACGTGCGCCGCTTCCGCGCTCGCAGTCGCCTGAGGGAGATGGTCGAGGGCCTGCTTGGCATCGCCGGCTGGCTGCTGGCCCGGGCTCGGCAGCGGACGTCGTCGGGGGCGCTGGCCGCCGCCTCGCCTCTGGTGGTGTTGGTCGCCAGCTTCACCCTGCTCATGGGCGGCCCGTCCTCACGGGGCTCGACGTCGGGTGCGAGGCCGGTGCGGATGCCTTCGGCGCGGGCGTCGGCCGAGTACAGCGACGCTCAGGCCGTCGTCTACCACCCGTCGGTGTCGCCTCTCGCACCCGGCGGCACTCGGGAGGTGGCCTCGCCCTCGGCGCCCGCACCCCATCGGCTGCCGGCCGCCGGGGTTGCGGTGCCGGTGCCCGGCACCGAGTCCGGTTGGGTGCGCGGGCGGCCGAAGTCGGCCACCGACCACCTGGCCTGTTTCGAGGTCCTTCGCACCGGCGCCCGTTGCGTCGACAGCCCGGTGACGGTCAGCGACCCCCTCGGTCACTGAGCTCGGGGTGCGGACGCGGTCCGGCCAACCGAACAGAAGCTGGCGGGCGCTTCCGCTCTGGCCGACCGGACCGGGCTGGAGCGGATCAACGTCCCCCCGGAAGGCGGAACCAAATAGCGAGTCCCTTTCGACCCGCCCCAGCCCGTCCACCATAAGGATCGGGCCATGAGGGACAGGTGAGAGTCAGCCCGAAAGGGACGGGGGCGGCGGCGGCTCGGGCAGGGTGATGCGCTGGCCTGGGAACAACAGATTGGGGTTGCCGGGGTCGGCCAGGACGTCTCGGTTGGCGGCGATCAGCGCCTGCCAATAGGGGACGGTCTCGGCCTCGCTGGGGGCGCGGTGCCAGGCGCCGGTCAACTGCTCGGTGGCGATGCCCCAGAAATTGTCGCCTCCTTTGAGATCGCGGGCCGGCCCGGTCGCGGCGGGGTGTTCGGCGGGTGGCTCGGCGACGGCGGGTGCGGGAGTGGGTGACGGGTCGTCGGGCAGCCGTCGCATGGTCAGGCCCGGCGCCGTCGAAGTGGGGCCGGCGGCGGCTTGGTCGGGGAGCCGGACCATGGTGGGAGCGGCGGCTTGGGGCTTCGACGCGTAGGCCGCGGCACCGGTGGCGGTGACGGCGCCGACCACGATGCCCACCCCGACGGCGCCGTTGACCATGCGTCGCACCAGCGGGAGGGCGATGACGTCGAGGGCGTGGAGCCCGAGGAGGCGGCCGGCGAGGGCGACGGCGGTGGTGACGAGGAGCCATCCGGCGAGGACGAGGGCGACGATGCGGGCCAGCGCCATGGCGGCGTAGACGGATCCCTCGGCTTCGACCCAGCGACCGAGGTCGTGGGTGGGCGGGGTCCGCAGCCGACCGTGGCCGGCGATCACGAGGAGGATGATCACGGCGACGAGGGTGGCGACCCACGCCGCCAGCGGGAGGACGCGGCGTCGCGGCGCGGTCGTCATGCCGATGGCCGGGGGTGAAGGGTGACGGGATCGCCGCTCGGCCGGGTCACGACGAGATCGTCGCACCCGTCGCCGTCGACGTCGGCCGACCGGAGCCCCATGGCGCCCGCCACCCGGTCGAGCATGGCGGCCGTGGTGGCGTGGCCCGCGCCCGCCCATCCGGTGAAGGCGAAGACCTCGCCGGTGGCGGGACGCAGGAGGGCGAGGGTGGCCGAGGGCGCGCAGCCCCACAACCCGGTGGCGACGACGTCGCCCGGTTGGCCCACCGCCCAGCGCGCCGGGCTGCCCTCGGCCTGCAGGACGCCCGCGTCGAAGCGGAGGCCGTCGTCGCACCCGTCGCCATCGACATCGGCTCGCAGGGGGCCGGTGACGACCGGGCAGGTGGCCGGGAGCTTGGTGGCCACCGGCAGCGAGGTCTCGGGTGGCTGGCTCGCCTTCGTGGCTGCGAGCGGGTGGGACGGCGAGGGTGGGGAGGTGTGGGCGGCGGGGCGGAGGGCGATGAGGGCGCCGCACCCGACCAGGATGACGGCGGCCACGGTGGCGGCCCGGCGGAGACGGCGGGGCTCGTCGTCGTCGTCGTCGTCGTCGAAGGCCGAGGAGCGCAGGGCGTCGAGGGGGTCGGCCGCCACGGCCGCGTCCGGTGGCGACGCGGTCGAGGTGGTGATGGGGAGGCGGGCGCCGTGGACCTCGTCGGTGATGGCGTCGGCCAGCTCGCGGGCCGTCGGGCGGCGGTCGGGGTTGGGGTGGGTGGCGACCTGGGCCAGGGTGCGGAGGGCGTGGGCCGGGCGCGTCATCCCCTTGGGGATCTGGGTGGGGATGAGGTCGTCGAGCAGCTGGCCCAGGTCCTTGACGTCGTCGCAAGGGGGCGTGGTGGCGGCCCGGCCGAAGCCGCAGAGGACGGGCCCGCCGTCGAGCCCGATGATGACGTGGCTGGGCTCGATCGCCCCGTGGGCCACCCCGGCGTGGTGGAGGTCGGCCACGATCTCGGCCACCGCCGCGACCACCCCGGCCACCTCGGGCAACGAGAGAGGCGGGCCCGTCTCGAGGGTGGGCCCGTCGACTCGGGCCAGCCGGAGCTCGCCCGGGGCCTGGCCCACGACCTCGACCACGCCGGGGTGCCGGACGGCGGTGAGGATGGCTGCCTCTCGAGCCAGCCGCTCGGGATCGCCCCGCTTGACGTGCTCGGTCCTCGTCCCCTGGATCAGTGACATCGGGTGTAATGAAATACCATGAAACGCATGAGCGCAAGAGGGTCCCGCTACGGGCAGACGTTGGCCTGGGGGACGGCGGCCCCGCCGACGGCGGTGGCTGACGCCCGGGCCGACACGGTGGTGTCATGGGCTACGCCGGGGATGGCGTGGGCGAAGATGTGGTGGACGCGCGCCGTCAGCTCGACGCAGACCGCGGCGCCGGCCACGTTGACGACGGGTGCGCCCTGGAGGGTCAGGCCCTGAGGCTGGGAGGCGGCGATCGAGGTGGCCGCCACCTGGGTGGCCCGGGTCTGGTCGAGGACGATGGCCCCTCCGTTCTCGTAGAAGGAGCGGTCGACGATGGCCGAGGTGGCGGCGTCGTTGGCCGCCGCCGCCGCCGCGTTCACCAGCTCGCGCTGGGCGAGGAACACGACTGCCGAGTCGACGGCGATCGACCCCAGGATGACGAGGACGAGCACGGCGGCCGGCATCAGCATCAGTACCGATCCCCGCTCACTAGGCACAGCTGGCCTCGCCGGGCAGGCCGCTGCGGTAGGGGTCGACGACCTCGGAGTGGCGGCCGTGGACGGTGAAGCCCGTCCCGGCATGGCCGACCCACGGGAGCGAGATGAGCGGCACCGGGTATGTCACGTCGGCCAGGATCCGCTGGCAGCGGGCCGGCGCCGGCAACGGAGCGAGGCTCATCTTGAGCGGGTCCCGTCCCTGGCCGGCGATGGCGTCGCGGGCGGCCGCGTCGGCCAGGGCGAACGCATCCGACCCGGCGGGGGCCTCGACGTAGGTGCGGGCCGCCTCGCGGGCCGCGGCCGAGGTGGCCAGCTTGGCGTCGATCACGCCCCAGGCGTTGGCCACGATCAGGGTCCCCACCACGAAGATGAGCAGCCCGAAGATCACGGCCTCGATG
The DNA here is from genome assembly GCA_030838265.1 of Actinomycetota bacterium. Classification (GTDB taxonomy): domain Bacteria; phylum Actinomycetota; class Acidimicrobiia; order Acidimicrobiales; family BP-101; genus BP-101. Next base: position 6,859 of record JAUTXA010000095.1, read on the forward strand.
CCGCCGATCTGGCCCGCCTCATCAGGTCTGTGAGGAAGAGTCATCGGACCCGCTCGACGCGCACCCGCACGGTGCGGTCGACCCGGTCGAAGCCCAGCGGCCGGCGCAAGGCGATGGGCAGGAACCCCGGGTTCTGGGCCACCACGTGGAGTTGCACGACGTCGGGGTCGTCGACGTTCCAGTCGAACCGGGTGCGGGACGAGTAGCGCCCCAACGTCCGCTGGGCGCCGGCCTCGGCGTCGGCCCGGGCCGCCTCGAGCGAGGGCGCGCCAGAGGCGACGTCCGCCCCGGCCACGATCCGGGCCGCGTCGTAGGCGGCCGCCGTCACGGCCGACGTGGCATACAGGTTGAACAGCACCTGCACGGCCAGCAGGAGCAGCACCAGGAACACCATGATCCCGGCGGTGCTGGCGATGAGCCCGGTCCCGTCCTCGCCGCGCCGGCGCACTACTTGCCGATCTGGTTGACCTGGTTGTCGACGTTGCCCTGCGTGTTCCCGAGGGTGGCCTTGAAGCCCACCCACATGAGCACGCCGAGGAAGGCCATGATCAAAACGGCAATGGCCGCGCTGATGACTCCCTCCCCGGCCTCGTCCCGGATGACCCGTCCCATCACGTAGCGGTGCCAGGCCACGGCCCGGAGCGATCGCTGCCACACGTAGGCGGACAGAAGTGTGTCGTTCATCGGCATTGCTGGCTTTCTCTCATGACCCGGAGAACAACCTCAGGGCCTCGACGAAGGGGATGGCGAGGAAGATCACGCCGGGGATCAGGGTGGCCACGGTCACCGGGATCCAGACCTGCTGACCCCGGCGCTCCATGGTCTCGACGAGCTCGCGCTGCACGTCCTTGCGGATGGAGCGCGCTTCGTCGGAGATCAGGCGCCCGAGGTCGGCCGCTTCGCGGTTGAGGGCCATCACCGGCACCAGGCGGTCGAGGGCCGGGACCCGGGCGACGCCGGCCCACTCCCGCACCGCCTCGACCTCGGTCAGGCCCTGGCGGATGCGGCCGACCACGCGTCGCAGGTCGGTGGCCGAGGCCCCGTCCCCGCGGGCCGCCAGGCGGTTCAGGGCGGCGCCGAGCGAGTAGCCCGACGACAGCAACATGGCCAGCTGCTCGCTGACCACGGGCAGCTCGAGATAGACCCGGCGCTGCCAGCGGGCCGATGCCGTCGCCACCGACTGCTCGAGCAGCAAGAAGGCGAGCAGCGGCGCGCCGAGGATCATCAGCAGTCCCAGCAGGGCCGGCGGCTGCAGCGCCAGCGTGAGCAGGACGCCCCCGGCCAAGGCCGCCGTCGCCCATCCCACCTGTCGGACCCGGAAGGCGGTCACGTCGAGGGGCGAGTGGATGCGATCGAGCCGGACGGCCAGCTCCTCGCTCACGCCGAAGAGCCGGGCCAGGCGCTCGCCGAGCGTCCGGCTGAGCGGGCCGACCACGTCGCGGAACGACTCGACCGACAGGACGCCGGCCCGGTTGGGTGTCGCCATCCCGCCCGGCGTGTAAGCCCGGAGGCGGCGGGCCAGCGAGGGACGGGCGAACCACCGCAGCTGGCTCACCAGCAGGGTGGCGCCGACCCACAGCACCAGGCCCGAGAGCACGAACATCCTCACGTGAAGAAGACCCGCTCTTCCTCGGGCAGCTGCATGAGGCGCCCGGCCCACAGCCAGCAGCCCACCACGACGCTGATGCCGACGACCACGGCCATCTGGCCCAAGGCCGTCTGGTAGGCCGAGCGGCCGCTGCCGATCGACAGGCCGGCGAGGGCCATGCCGACGGGGACCACCAGCACGAAGCGCCGGGCGAAGCGCACACCCGCCTGCTTGGCCGCGGCGTCCTTGCGACCCTGCAGATCCTGGATGCGGTCCTCGACGAGGGCGGCCAGGCGGCGGTCGAGATCGGACCCGCCGACGTCGTGGGCCACCAGCAGCGTCTCGAGGGTGGCATCGGCGGTGGCGTCGGCCAGGTGGCCCTTCAACACTCGGACGGTGCGGGTGAAGTCGGTCGAGATCAGCCACTCCCGCTCGGCCGCCGCGAACGCCGGTCGCAGCTCGTCGGGGGCCCGTCGTCCCACCTCGAAGAGGGCTTGGGGGATCGAGCGGCCGAGCGACCCGGTCTGCAGGCGGATCTCCTCGATCATCCGGGGCCAGGCCTCACGCGCCTCGGCCCGCCGCTTGTCGCGCCGGGCCCGGTACGAGGCGATGGGGAAGGTGGCGGCGAAGCCGGCGGCGGCCAAGGCGGGGAGGACCCCGCCGAAGATGGCCAGGGTCAGGGCAAAGGCCAGGACGAACAGGGTGACCATGACGGCCGCGAACTCGCTGACCCTGATCTCGCCCAACCCGGCCTGGGCCAGGAACTCCCGGGCCCGGTCGCGCTTGGCGCCGGCGTTGGCCTCGACGCGAGGGCCGACGCCGACCCCGCGCCACCGGAAGGCGACCGCGGTGTAGAGGAGGAAGGTGCCGTAGGCCGCGCCCAAGGCGAGGAGGATGCCCACTGCGCTCAGGCCTCGGGGTCGAGCAGGGCCCGCACGTCGTAGCCGGCCATCTCGAGGGGGCGGGCCACGCGGGTGGGGATGTTGCCCGTCCAACGAAGGGGACCGTCGGGCCGGTCGCGCCGGAAGAGCTCGGTGACGGTGAACTGGTTGGCCTCGGGCCCGGTCTGCTGATCTTCGACGGCGATGACCTCGGTGACCTGGGGGACGCCGTTGTGGCGCGAGCAGTGCACCACGATGTCGACGGCCTCGCTCACCAGTGAGTTCAGGGCCGACATGGGCAGCTCGTTCGACGTGTCGGCCAGCTGGCAGATGAAGCGCAGCCGGGTCAGGCCTTGGCGGGCGGAGCCGGCGTGGATGGTGGTGTAGCCCTTGACGCCGCTGCTCAGGGTGAGGAGCAACGGCAGCGCCTCGCGGTCGCGCACCTCGCCCACGATGGCGATGTCGGGGGCCATCCGCAGGAAGCCGGCGACCAGGCGGCGCAGGTCGACCTCCTTGCGGTCGGCGCGAGGCGGACGGGTCTGCATGTGGGCCACGTTGGGGAGCGGCACGTCCGCCTCGAAGACCTCCTCGGCGATGACGACTCGCAGCGAAGGGTCGAGCTCGGCCGTGCAGCAGCTCATGAGCGTGGTCTTGCCCGAGCCGGGCGCGCCGGCGAAGACGACACTGGCTTTGCCGCGCACGCAGGCCCGGAGGAACTCGGCCACGGGGCGGTCGAGCATGTCGCGCTCGGTCAGCTCGTCGAGGCTGCGGAAGGCGACGCCGGTGAACTTGCGGATGTTGACGAGGACGTGGCCGTCGCGTCCCACGTCGCCGTGCACGATGTGGATGCGGGCCCCCGTCTCGAGCTGGGCGTCCTGGAGACCCTCGGCCGGGTCGAGCTTGCGGTGCGAGGCGTTGGCGTCGTCGAGGATCTTGGTCAGGGTGCGGATGACGTGGTCGTCGTCGTGGAAGACCTCGTCGTGGTAGCCGCTCACGCCGTGGTGGCGCTTGACGAAGATGGCGTCGGGGGCGTTGATCATGATCTCCCACACGTCGTCATCGTCGAGGAGGGGAGCGAGGGGCCCGTACCCGGCCAGGTTGCGCCAGGCCCGCTCGGCGACCAGAGCGGGGTCGCTGAGGTCGAAGGTGCGCAGGCCCCGCTTGAAGTCCTCGGACCAGGCTGCGACCTCGTCGTCGATGAGGGCCCGCAGCTTGTCGTTGCCGCCGCCGCCGTTCATGTCGAGGGCGAGGTCCTTGGCCCGCTCCTGCACCGACTGCTCGATCTCGAAGAGGGGAGAGACCCAGCCCGCGGTGCTCATCCGAGGGCCTCTTCGTCGTCGGTGTCGCCGGCGTCGCCGATGTCGCCGATGTCGGCGTCGGCGTCGGCGAACGACCCGAGCGAGCCAGGGACGACCTTGGCCGGCCCGCTCACCTCCCGGCCGGTGACGGGGACGCGGGAGAGCACGGCGTGGAAGGCCCCGGCGAGGGGCTCGGTGAGGGCGGCGGGGAGGCGGACCCCGTCGCGCAGGGCCTCGTCCACCTTCTTGTCGGGCAGGTGGATGGCGGTGGCCCGGGCGGCGTGCTGGCGGGGCATCAGCTCGGCCAACGCCTGCGTCAGCTCGGCCCGGGCTCGCTGGCTGCGAGGCGAGCGGTTGATGACGGGGATGACGCGCTCGGCGGGCACCCCGAACACCAGCAGGTCGGAGAGGATGCGGACGAGGGCGTGGATGCCCTTCATCCCCGGCAGGCCCACGGCGAACACGACATCGGCGTGGGTCGCGGCGGTGCGGGCCATGAGGTGGCGCTCCTCGACCTCGACCGACCCGCCCTCGGACTCGCCCTCGAGATCGGCATCGGTGTCGGCCACGACGACGCGGTAGGAGCGGCGCAGCGAGTCGAAGGCGGAGTCGAAGGCGCGCGGGCGCAAGGTGGCCCAGGCCCGGCTCCGGCGCAGGCCGAGGAGCAGGTGGTAGCGGCGTTCGGTCACGGCGAAGGTGAGGGAGCGGATCTCGTCGGCGGTGGGGCGGCCGGCCCGGTGGGCATCGACCAGCTCCTGGATGCCGGGGACGACGTCGCGGGCGTCGTGGAGCATGGCTTGCTCGGCGTGCAGGGCCAGGTCGGCGAGGAGGATCCGCCCGCCGTGGCGGGGGTCGTCGCCCAGGCCCTGGGCCAGGGCGATGGCGACAGTGCTGGTGCCGGTGCCCCCCGGCCCGCAAACCATGGCGACCTGCCCCTTCCACACCGGGAGGTCGGTGGCGGCGGGATCGATGCCGGCGGTGTCGCCCCGTCCGATCATCTGGGCCGTGGCGCCGAGGGCGTCGAGCAGGTCCTTGGGATCGAAGGCGGTGGGGACGACCGCGCTGACGGCGAGCGACTCCCAGTCCCGCTGGTGGCGGGGGTCGGCGACGGCCAGGACGGCGCACCCCGCCTCGCGAGCCGTGTCGACCAGATCGCGGTCGAGGGCAGGGAGGGACGCGTCGATGAGGATGGCGCTGAAGGGCCGGCCCTGGGCCAGGCGCACCCGCAGCTCCTCGGGGCTGACGCATTTCAGGAACTCGGCGGGGATGTTTCCGTTGTTGGCCCACTGGGCGACGGAGCGGAACCAGGTGGAGCGGGGGTGGGCGAGGCCGAGGACGACATAGCGCTCGCCGGCCATTATCCGCCTGCCTTCTGGGACGACGGTGGGGACGGCGTCGCCTTCGAGGACGGGGCCCGGTAGGTGTCGCTGCCGCCGGTGTCAGGAGAGGTGCCGGTGCTGCGGACGAGGGTGATCTGCCCGGCGGTCATGGCATGGGCCACGGCCAGGGCGTCGGTGCCGGACGGGAGGGCGAGGGTGACGACCAGGCCCTGGCTCGAGCCGAGGGTGCCCTTGTTGGCCCGGCTCTCGAGGACCTTGGCCCGGCGCACGACGTAGAGCGAGTAGGCCCCTTCGCCCGTCCCAAACGTGGCGGCCACGTCGACCAGATCGCCGGCGATGAGATGGCCGCCGACCGCCCGGGCCGGGTCGATGGGGATGGAGACCTCGCGCTCGGTGGCCGCGCTGGCCTTGTCGACCACCTCGCTCGTCTGGATGAGCTCGCCCTGGGCGATGGGCCCGACGACGGTGGCGCCGATGAGGGTCTGGGGGTTGCGGAAGGCGTGGTTGCGACCGGCCGGGAGTTGCATCTTGGCGAAGGTCAGGTCCTGGGCCCCGATGCGGTCGCCGACGGTGAGGTCGTGGGCCGCGACCAGATAGCCGACCCGGGTGTCATGGGTCGCCGAGGTGTAGGCCGCGAACGTGCCGACGAGAGCGACGGCCACGAGGAACCCGCCGACCACGGCCCGTCCGCCGGGAAGGCTCTGGCGCCGCTTCAGAGGCCGGGGCTCCCGCCCCTTCCGGGCGCGCCGGGGCGCCTGAGCCTCACGCTCCGCGGTCAGCACCCCCGACTCGGCCACACCGCCTGTGTTCGCCACCCGCCACTCCCTTTCCTCCCGCCGCCGAACAGTACATCATGAAATACATCAACATCATCTCAACCCGTGCTAACTGGCGCGGAAATCGACCCGATTCGGGTCAGTTTCCGGCCCAGTTAGCAACGAAGACTTGGAGGAAAGTGCGATGGAGCTACCGAACGGACTGATCGCCACGAGCCAAGGTCAGCACGGGGCGTTTTCGAGGGCTCAGGCCGGTGAGGCGGGGGTCACCTCGAGAGCGCTTGCCCACCTCGTCCGGAGAGGGCGGATCGACAAGTTGTCGCACCGAGCGTTCGCCATCCCGGGGACGCCGCGCACCGACCTCTTAGCCGCCATGGCCGCAGTCCTCGACGCCGGCGAGGGCGCCGTCCTCTCAACCCTGGCAGCACCGGCACTTTGGGAGCTGCCGAGCTTTTCGTTCGGGGAGATGGAGACGACTCGGCCCCGAAAGAGCCGCGGGGAGGTCTCCCTCAGCACGCTGCATCGGTCGCGGTACTTGCCGAAGCATCACGTGACCGTGGTCCGTCGAATTCCCTGCACGAGCGTGGCGCGCACGCTGGTCGACATCGCTCCGGCCCTCCACCCCGAGCGGTGGGCGCGGCTGCTCGACATCGTTTCGGGCAAGCATCCGTCCTTGTTGACCGGCGTCCACGCAGCCTTCGAGGAGCTCAGTGGGAGGGGCCGCTACTTCGATCCCTGGATTGTCGCCGTCCTGCGCGATCGACCCCCCGGCTACATGGGATTCGAGAGCGGGCTCGAGCGCCGGGTCGCCGAGATCCTGAAGGACGCAGGAGAGGAGCCGATGGAGCGGCAGGTCGACCTCGGTGGACACGAGTGGCTGGGACGCTTCGACTTTCGCGATCCGCCTCCCTATCAATGGGTCCTCGAGGTGCAGTCCGACTCATTCCACCGGAGTAAGTCCGACCAACAGGACGACGCCCGTCGCCGCGCCGGCCTCGAGGCCATCGGCATTCCGGTGCGCGAGGCGTGGGAGCAGACCATTTGGCGACGTCCTGGCGAGATCCTCAACCTCGTCCGCAAGATGCGTCGCGAGCTTCGAGCCGGCTCGATCGGCCAATCCATGCGAACCGGGACCGGAATCGACCCGATTCGGGTCAGTTTCCGGCCCAGTTAGCAAAAAAGTGAGAGAAGTGTGGATCAGTGGGTCAGTGGGGGAGGGCGGGGTCGGGGGTGTCGGCGGCGGCGAAGGCGGCGGCCCGCAGGACGCAGGAGTCGCACGTGCCGCAGGGGGAGTCTCCGCCGCGGTAGCACGACCAGGTGAGGTCGAGGGGGGCGCCGAGGTCGAGGCCGAGGCGGACGATGTCGGCCTTGCCCATGGCGACGAGTGGCGTGCGGACCTCGACGGGATGGCCCTCGACTCCCCGCTTCAACGCCAAGTCGGCGGCGGCTTGGAAGGCGGCCACGAACTCGGGCCGGCAGTCCGGGTAGCCGGAGTAGTCGAGGGCGTTGACGCCCAGGTAGACGGCATCGGCGCCCCTGGCCTCGGCCACGCCCATGGCCACCGACAAGAAGATGAGGTTGCGGGCCGGCACGTAGGTCACGGGGATCTCGCCGGAGGACGAGGGCGGGGGCACGTCGATGGACGAGTCGGTGAGCGCCGAGCCGCCCCATCCCGTCAGGTCGAGCGCCACCACCAGGTGCTCGGCCCGGTACCACGAGGCCACGCCCGCGGCCGCTCCCAGCTCGACCCGGTGACGCTGCCCGTAGTCGAAGCTCAACGCCACCAGCGGGCCGGCGTCACGGGACGCCAACGCCATGCACACGGTCGAGTCGAGCCCGCCCGAGAGGACGACGAGGCTCACGCCGTGATCTCGACGAAGCAGTCCTCGGTCTCCCACAGCCGCAACCGGGTGACCGCCAGCCCGGCCGCGGCCAGCCGCTTCCACGCGTCGGCCACGATCACCTCGGCCGTGGGGTTCTCGATCAGGTCGTTCAGAAACGTGTGGTCGTAGACGTCGAGGATCGACGACCGCACGACGGCGGCCAGGTCGGCGAAGTCGATGACGATCCCGACCCCGGTCAAGGGCCCCGTCACCGTGACCTCGAGGCGGTAGCCGTGGCCGTGCAGCTGACGGCATTTCCCCGTGTGCCAGGGGAGCTGGTGGGCCGCCTCGAAGCGGAAGGTCCGCACGACACTCGTCTGCATGCGGCTGTCAAACTACCGCCATGGCCGAGAAGATCTGGGTTGTCGACAACGATCCGAGCCCGCAGTACCCGATCTACACCAGGGGCAACATCGGCGAGGTCTACCCCGAGGCGGTGGCGCCGCTCAGCTGGACCCTCGGCGCCATCAAGGGATCGGAGCCGGGCTGGCGCGACGCCTTCGCCCGCTTCGGCGCCTTCGACGCCGACGAGCTGCCCGACGAGCTCGTCACCCTCGGCTGCTTCGGCGGCTACGGCTACCTCAACGTCAGCCTGTCGCGCATCTTCGCCGTCCGGACGCCGGGCCTCACCCCCGAGCTCATGGACCAGAGCCTCTTCGGCACGTCCGAGGCCCCCGCCTATGACCCCAAGCCCACGGACGAGTCGCCGGCCCACAGCGAGCGCATCAACGCCACCATGGGATGGGTCCTCACCGCCGACTCCCTCCCCGAGCTGCTCGAAGACCAGCGCCTGGTCGACGACTTGGTGGCCAACCGTCCCGATTTCACGACCCTCAGCAACGAGGAGATCATCGGCTGGGCCCGGAGCCACATGGAGCAGTTCCGCCACCTCTTCGCCCAGCACATCTACATCAGCTACTGCGCGACCGTCCCCCTCGGCATCATCCAGGGCGTCACCGCCGCCATCGGCCAGCCCACCCTGGCCATGTCCCTCGTCTCCGGCCTGGGCAACGTCGACAGCGCGGCACCGAGCTGGTCGCTCTGGGACCTCTCGCGCGTGGTCAGGAGCAACGCCGCCCTCACCAGGGCTTTCGACGACGGCGTGTCGGGGCTCGAGGCGCGCATCGCCGACGAGCCCGAGGCGGCCACCTTCCGCAAGGCGTTCGACCAGTTCCTCGACGCCTTTGGCTCCCGCGGCCCCAACGAGTGGGAGATGCGGGCTCCGACCTGGGGCACCCACCCCGAGCTGGCGCTCGCCGCCATCGACCGCATGCGCCAGGCCCCCGACGAGGCCAACCCCCAGCGCCACTTCGACGAGCGTCACGCCGAGCGGGAGGCCGTCACGGCCCGGGTGGGCGAGGCGCTGGCCGCCGACCCCGCCACCCAGGGGCAGTTCCTCGCCGCCTGCCGGGCCAGCCAGATCTTCCTGGCCGGACGGGAGCGGTCGAAGACCACCGTCATCAAGTTCGTCCACGAGGCCCGGCTAGGGATGCACGTCCTCGGCGCCCGCATGGTCGAGGCCGGCCACTTCGACGAAGTCGAGGACTTCGGGATGCTGACCGACGAGGAGTACGACGCCTTTCTCGCCGACCCAGCGTCGTTCAAGGCGACGATCGACGAGCGCCGGGCACTG
>JAUTXA010000108.1 GCA_030838265.1 Actinomycetota bacterium
GTTGTCGGACGCCGATTACCAAGAGCTGCTCGAGTTTCGTGATGGCTTGCGGCGCTTTCTGTGGTGGAGCGAGCAGAACGCTCTGGAGGCTGGGATCACCCCCGGCCAGCACCAGTTGCTCCTCGCCATCCGCGGGCACCCCGGCCGAGCGCCCACCATTGGTGATGTGGCCGATCACCTGCTCGTGCGAAAGCACAGTGCGGTCGGTCTTGTCGACCGTGCCGTGATGGCCGGTCTCGTCGAGCGCCAATCGGACCCCGAGGATCACCGAGTTGTCCGGCTGAGGCTGACCAGGAGCGGTACCCGACGGCTGGCGGCACTGGCGGCGGCCCACGTCGACGAGCTCAAACGTCTCGGCCCCATCTTCGCCAAGCTCGGCCGCTCGGCCACTGCGACCTGACTGCCGCCCCGCCGTGTGGGGGTATCCACCCTGCCGGGCTCACGAGGAAAGCACGTGCTCTGGCGTGGCTACGCGCCGGCGTCGAAGCCGATCTGGCGCTCCAGTCGCGCCACTCGCGCGCTGAGGGATTCGAACTCGGTGCGGGACACCGGCGACGGATCGTGCGACGAAGGCGACGAGGGTTCGGACGTGATCGGCGGCCGACTCGACTCCGATGAAGCGAGCACCCGCTTGATCTCGTCGATGCACTCGCGCTGGGCCTGCACGGGAGACTTGAGATCGTCGCTCCGGGAGCGGTCCGCGAAGACGGCGGTCGGGATGTGCGTCACGCGCACGGCCATCCAGCCCTGGGAGTTGCTGAAGGTCTCGGTGTGCAGGTCGCCGCTGTCCACAGTGACGAGCGTAGGCCAGCCGCCATGCCGGGCTCGTCTTGGTCGGGACTACGTTCGACCAAGGAGCGAGATCGAGTTCGCGTGAGTGGTCAAGGAGACGCAGGTTTGAAGGCATCCGGTGTCGGTCTCGTCGAGCCAACGACGGTGCAGATCGCCAACCTCGCATTGCTGGGACGGGTGTGGGGCTTCCTCAAGTACCACCACCGTGTCGTGACGAAGGGCGGGTTGGACTGGGACGGCGAGCTCCTGCGGGTCATGCCCAGCGTGGTCGAGGCGCCTACCGAGGCGGCCGGCCAGAGTGTGATCACCACCTGGGCGACCGTCCTCAAAACACCCCGCCGGCTGCAGGTCCCGGCGATGCTTCTTGATGACCCTGTCCTGGTGCCGGACCTCGCCTGGCTGTCGGACGAGGCGCTCCTCGGACCCGAGCTGGCAGCTTGGTTGCCGGCGGTCTACGACCGGCGGCCGACCGGGCACCGACAGTTCTACGTTCACCATCAGCGAGGGATCGGCAACCCGGTCTTCACCAACGAGGACGAGTACCGCGATCTCAAGTTTCCTGACGCCGGCTACCAATTGCTCACACTCTTCCGCCTCTGGAACATGGTCGAGTACTGGTCGCCCTACCGGGATCTGGTTGAGGGAGATTGGCGCCAGGTGCTGTCGGAGTTCATCCCCCGGTTGAGTGCTGCGAGCGATCCCGCGGACTACGTCCGCCAACTGATCGTGCTGCTCGGTCGCGTCAACGACACCCACACGAACCTTTGGGGGGCACTCGGGCTGCGACCCCCAAGAGGGCCGGGACAGGTCCCCGTTTCCGTCCGCTTCGTGCCTGATGCCGACGGCCACCAGCGCGCCGTGGTGGACGAGGCTCCGCATTCCACCGCTCACGCGGGCATCGGTCTGGTTCGCGGCGATGTGATCCTGTCGATCGACGGCGTGCCCACCGACGATCTTGTCCGAGAGTGGCGGCCCTTCTACGCCGCCTCGAACGAGGCCGTGCGTCGTCGCGACATCGCCCGCTGGATGCTGCGCGGAGCGGCGGGGGAAGCGGAGCTTGGCATCTCCCGGGGCGGGCAGCCCATGAGTGTCGCGGCGACTCGCATACCCAACGAGCAGATCACCGAGGCTGCGAGGTTTCACGACCGGCCAGGCGACACCTTTCAGCTGTTGTCGCCCGAGGTGGCCTACCTCCGCCTCTCCTCGGTCGTCGCCAAGGACTGTGCCGGCTATGTGAGGGCGGCGGCTGGCACCAAGGGATTCGTCATCGACGTACGGAACTACCCGGGGGAGTTCGTGCCGTTCGCGCTCGGTGGCCACCTGATCCGACGGGAGGCACCCTTCGTTCGGTGCACCACCGGCCACTGCTCCAACCCCGGCGTGTTCACCATGACCGAGCCGATCTGCCTGAGCCCGGTGGCACCCCACTACGACGGCCGAGTCGTCCTGCTGGTCGACGAGATCACCCAGAGCCAGGCCGAGTACACCACGATGGCGCTGCGTCAGGCCCCGGGCGCGGTCGTCGTCGGCGGCACCACGGCGGGGGCTGACGGCAACGTGGCGCGGGTGACCCTGCCGGGCGGGCTGCGCACGATGATCACCGGCATCGGCATCCTGACGCCTGAAGGCGACCCAACTCAGCGCGTCGGGATAGCGGTCGACGTCCGCGTTGTGCCCACCATCGAAGGTCTTCGGAGAGGGCGTGACGAGGTGCTGGAGGAAGGCGTCCGCCAGATCCTTGGTCCCGATACGCCCGACGACGTTGTCCTCGCCACCGTCGCGCCGAGGGCGTCGGCTGGGTCGTCCTAGGCGGGGACAGGGGCGCGTAGCCCCGAGAAGTCCCGGGTGAAGACGGCATTGCGGTCGGACGCGTTGCCGAAGGTGTATTGCGGCGCCGTGCCGGCGTACTCGGGGCGGCTGCGCTCGGACCAGGCCTGGGCGTCGGCGTCACGGAACTTGTAGAAGTTCATGGCGTAGCCGCCGCTGAACACCCGGAGCAGGTGGAAGCCGCCCGGGTACTCCTTCACCGCCGCCACCTCTTGGAACGTCACGTTGGGTGCGGTGGTCGACGTGGTGCGCTTGTTGCGGTGGGTGTGACCCGAGTGGTGGACGAAGACGCCGGGCGCCTTGGCGTACAGGGCCTCGAGCTGCAGGGCCTGCTGCGGGTCGAGGTCGAACATGGTCGGCTTGCCGACGGTGGTGAGGTCGGACTCGACGGTCACGGGGTGGTGGCCGGCCACGAACGTCGGGATGTCGGGGTCGTCGGCCAGGCGCTCGCCGAGCCAGGCGAACTGCTCGGCGCCCATGACCCCGTTGTCACCGCCGTTCGAGGGCGATGGCTTGTCGTAGGTGTCGAGGCCGATGATGCGCAGTCCGTTGACGTTGGCCTCGTACCAGGTCGGCCCGGACGGGAAGAACGAATCGACGAAGCAGTCGTGGTACCCATCGGCGCCGGCCACCGCCCGGCACGCCGCGGCGTCGGCGCTGTTGTGCGGTCGATCGTGGTTGCCCCGCGTGACGAAGTAGTCGCTCCGGTACGTGCCGAAGGCGTCGAGATAGCTCTTGGCCGTGGTGACGTCCATCTGCGCCGCCTCGCTGGAGATGTCGCCCGCGGCCATGAGCACGCTCGCCCCCCGCTGGCGGGCCTCGACGCCCAAGGCCCCGGCCATGATCTCTGGGTACGGGGCCTGGCCCGGCACCTGCGAGATGCCCGGCGGCACACCGACCCCCGAGACCGTGGTGGCCAACCCGGCGACGGTCTCGCCCAGGTGCAGGTCGTTGCAAAGGGCGACCGAGAACAAGAAGGTGCCGGGCGGGGGTAGCGGTGTGGTGAAGGCGGCCGCAGGTGCGGCCCCGACCCGCACGACGGACGTGCCGAACGGGCTCCCCGAGGCCGACGACGCGGGCACTGCCGGCACGCCGTTGGAGCGGGCCACGAAGAAGTAGGGCTGGCCCGGCTCGAGACCGGTGATCTCGGCGTAGTGATACGGCGTCTTGGTGTCGTCGAGGTACACCTGCTGGAGCTGGCCCGACGACGTCCCCATCCAGACCTCGGTGTCGGCACCGACCGGGGTCAGCCGCCCGAAGGAGTCGGGTCCCTTCGACGGGTCGCCGGTGAACCAGGTCAGGATGACGCTGGTCTCGGTGAGGGTGACGAGCTCGAGGTTGATGGCCGCCACCCGGGGCCGAATGGCCTGGGCGGCCCGCTCCTCGAGCGACAAGAACAGGGGAGTGGCTGCCACCAGCCCAGCCCAGCGCAGGAACTGGCGTCGCGACATGTGACAGCAGGCCATGGGGGTCAATTCGCCGCAGTGACGCCATATACCTCCGGCCCTGTCACCTCGGTCGGAACGACGAACGGGCAAATGTCAACGCCGGAATGACCCGATGAGGCCATAGGCGCGCGCCCCCGGGACTGGGATCGTGGGGATGCGGCGATCGCCAAGCAAGGGAGACGTCATGGCATACGGGGTTGTGCACCACTTTCCAGGGGGCACCAAGGAGCAGTACGAGGCGTCGATCGCCGCCGTCCACCCCAGCGACGGCTCGCTCCCTGCCGGTCAACTCTTTCACGCCGCCGGTCCATCAGAGGGTGGCTGGACGATCATGGCCGTGCACGAGTCCCAGACGAGCTGGGAGCGGTTCCGGGACGAGATCCTCATGCCGCGCATGCAGGCCGGCATCGAGGGCGGCTTCGAGGGCCCGCCCACCGAGACCGGGGTCGACGTCTACAAGCTGCTGCCGTAATCGCCGCTTTCGCCTCAGCGCGCCCGCCTGAGGGCGGCGACGGCTTGGCTCAGGTTGGTGACCCCGAGGGCGGGTAGCCGTCCGCCGGTGAGGCCCTGTTGCCCGGCGGGCACCAGGAGCAGGGACGCGTGGGCCCGCCGAGCCTCGTCCGACTTGATCGTCACCCACCCGATGGAGTTGACCTCGCCACCGGGCTCGAGGGCGCCGGTGGCGGCGACCACGCGCCCGCGGGCCAGGTCCTGGCCGCCGAGGATGTCGGTCAGGGCTAGGGCGTAGACCAGGCCGGCGGATGGGCCGGTGAACCCGCGGTCCTTGATCTCGATCGACACGCGTCGTGGGTCGAGGCCGAGCTGGGTGATCACCGCTCGGGCTGCCGCCGTCCGGCTGTCGAGGTACTCGTGACGGCCGAAGCGCTGCATCTCGGCCGCTTGCTCATGCGTCTGGGACTTCACGGCAACCATGCGCTCGCCGCCGATGATGGCTCCCAGGTATTGGGCCAGGTCGGGGCGGTGCGACCTGACCCAGAGCAGGAGGTAGTGGCCGTGCACGGGGTGGACGGGCGCGCCGGTCACGTGGATGTCAGCGGCCACGTCGATCGGTCGGCCGGCGGTGATGACGGCGCGAGGCGGGTGGTAGGCGACGAGGAGGAGGGCCACCACCGCGACCACGGCGACCGCAGCGGCGGCGGGCACCCAGCGGGGCACGACGACCGGCGAAGGCGCAGTCACGGTGCGGGCCGGAGCCCTCATTGTCGTGCCCGCCAACCGGGCCGCGGCTTCGCTCAGCGAGAGCGTCCTCCCCGGCGGCCGCCCCTTGGCCTGTACCCCGGCGGCACCGGGCGGCCGGCGCGGGACCCCGCCCAACCCGAGAGCGTCCCCGGGCGTGGAACGACGAGGGCGCAGGTCGGGGGGAGGGGAGAGAGCGCGCCACTCGAGGCGCCCTGCGTCATGGCAGCGCCGAGAGAAGGCAGTGAAGTCCTTGAGCCCGATGTCGGGGAATACCCGGCGCTGAAAGGTCGGCGCCGTGTGGAGGAGAGAGATGAACTGTTGTGCCCCCAGCACGAAGAGGATCGATCGCTCGGTGGTCACCACGGTGTGCTCCTGGGGGCGGAGGCCTACAACAGCGACGTGGCCGAAGTGCTCACCCGGGCCGATGGTGGCGATGTGTCGGCCCTCCCGCTTGGTCACCACACTTCCCGCCACGAGGACGAAGAACCAGTAGTCGCCGTGGCCCTCGCGCATGAGCACCTCGCCCGCGGGCGTCTCGACGAAGTCGCCCCACTTGGCGGCCCGGCGCAGGGTGGTCGGGCTGCAGCCGGAGAAGACGGCGAGGTGGGTGAGCGACCACCAGTGCGGCGCCCGCCGCCGCCTCGCTCGAACGAAGTGGTTCGGGCGGCCTACCGAAGCGTCGTCTTCCCCAGACGCCGAGGCGTCGACCGCAACAGTCACGTCGGAGACTCCTACGGACCGGAGCGTTCTCCGAGCCCGATGGCAGACAAGCCTATTCACCTGCTGAAAGCAACCGAAGCCCTTGACAGAATTTGCACGCTGTATAAGTATTACTAGCGCATGGTAAAAACAGCGGCGGCCGCGGCGACAAGCAGCGACTGGAGGGAGGCTCGCCGCCAGTCGGCGCGAGCGTTGATCCTCGAGTCGGCGTGGGAGGCCGTGCGCGACGAGGGCCTGGCCGCCCTCTCGCTGCGTGACCTGGCCCGACGGGCCGGCATCACGACTCCCACCGTGTATGCCTACTTCGACTCGAAGAACGACATCTACGACGCCATGTTCGGTCAGGCGGCAGAGGCGTTCGCCCAGACCATGGGTGCGCCCTACACGATCGACGACCCTCGAGACGTGCTCGTCGACAGCGTCAACCGCTTCGCCACCTTCTGCACCAGCGACCTCGCTCGCTACCAGCTGCTGTTTCAGCGCACCATCCCCGGCTTCGAGCCGTCGCCTGAGTCCTACGCCCCCGCCGTCCGGGCCCTCGCCGGCAGCCACGAGCGTCTGGCCCGCAACGGCATCACCTCGGACGCCCATCGCGACATGTTCACGGCGGTGAACACCGGCCTCGTCAACCAGCAGACGTCGAATGACCCGGGCGGCGATCGTTGGATCCGCCTCATCGAGGATGTCATCGACATGTACCTCGCCTTCTGCCAGGGCCAGGTCAAGGCCGGGGCCCGTCCCAAGACCGCAGCCACCAAGACCACCCAAACGAAGACCACCCCAACCAAGAGCAAAGGAACCCGACGATGAGCACCAAGGTCGACGAGATCGCCCCCAACATCTACCGCCTCTCGACGCTGGTGCCCGAGATCGGCCCAACCGGCTTCACCTTCAACCAGTTCCTGATCGACGACGAGCAGCCCCTGCTGTTCCACACTGGGCACCGGTCGATGTTTCCGGCGGTGCGGGAGGCCATCGAGCGGGTCATGCCCGTCGACCGGCTGCGGTGGATCACCTTCGGCCACATCGAGTCCGACGAGTGTGGGGCCATGAACGAGCTCCTCGCCGTGGCTCCCCAGGCCGAGGTGGCCCACGGTCGGCTGGGGTGCATGGTGTCGATCAACGAGATGGCCGACCGGGCACCCCGCGCCCTCGACGACGGCGAGGTCATCGAGCTGGGAGCCATGAGGGTGCGCCACATCGACACCCCGCACACGCCGCACGGGTGGGAAGCACGGGTCCTGTTCGAGGAGACGACGGGCACCCTGCTCTGCGGCGACCTCTTCACCGCGCTGGGGGATGGGCCTGCCCTCACCGAGGACGACATCGTTGGCCCCGCCGCTCAGGCCGAAGAGGTGTTCGCCTACTCGTGCTTGGCCCCGACCACTCCCGCCATCATCGATCGGCTGGCTGACCTCGAGCCCCGCACGCTCGCCCTCATGCACGGCTCGTCGTTCGCCGGCGACTGCACCGGCGCCCTCCGATCTCTCGCCGGCAGCTACCGCGACCGCATCGCCAGCGTCACTCAGACGACCACTTGAACCCTTCCGACTCAAACAAAGGACAACCAGCCATGACCGATGTCGCCCGTCCCCACCTTCACCACATCGCCCTCACCGTCTCTGATGTCGAGGCCAGCATCCCCTGGTACGAGGCGGTGTTCGGCGTGCGCTTCATGATGGACGCGCCCCACGAAGGTGGCGTGGGCAAGCTGCTGGCCACCGAGACCATGGACCTGGTGATCGTGCTGCACAACCACGACACCAACAAGGGCGAGCTCTTTGCCGAATCGGTCACCGGCCTCGACCACGTTGGCTTCCAGGTGCCGAGCCGCGCCGACCTCGTGGCTTGGCAGGACCACCTCGAGGCCAACGGCGTCGTGCGCTCCGACATGGCCAACAAGCCCTCGACGCAATCGCCCATCGCCGACGAGCCGTACGGGTCGGTGCTCGTCTTTCGCGACCTCGACAACATCCAGCTTGAGTTCTTCGCCCCGCCAGGTTCGTGACGGGGCTCAGCCCGTGGGCTGAGCGAGCATGAAGCGATGGCCCTCCGGTGACCGGAGGGCCATCTCGCGCATACCCCACGGCTCGTCGACGGGCGGGTGGATGATGTCGGCGCCCTCGGCCACGGCCAGATCGTGGGCGGCGTCGACGTCGTCGACCCGCAGGTAGGCGACATAGCTGTGGTCACCCAGCTCGGAGGCGGGCAACGACTCGGGACACACCCCGATGCGGAAGGTGACGTCACCGTTGCGGCAGAAGGTCCACTGGCCCGGCGCCACCTCGTGCACCTCGCAGCCGAGGACGCGCCGGTACCAGTCGGCGCTGGCGTCGAGATCGTGGACGGCCAGCACGGGATCGGAACCGAGAAGCCTGGTCATGGCGGCCAGACTGCCAGAGCGGGCCAGCCGAGGTGACTGGCGGACGGTGAACGCGTCGCCGTGCGCGCCGCCCGTCCGAGGTGCAAGGCTCTCGGCCATGGACGGCGTCCACGACCTCGGGGGGTTGGACGGCTTCGGCCCGGTCGACGCCCCACCGACCGAGCCCGTGTTCCACGAGGAGTGGGAGCGCCGGGCGTTCAGGGCCAACATGGCGATGCTCATGGCGATCGGGCCGGGCGGCGCCCGCTTCCGCCACAGCATCGAGCGCATGGATCCCGTCCACTACCTGGGCTCGTCGTACTACGAGCACTGGCTGACGGCGACGGCCACGCTGCTCGTCGAGGCGGGGGTGACCACCAAGGCCGAGCTCGACGAGAAGGCCGGTGGCGACTTTCCCATCTCCCGCGCCGATCGAGGGTCGCCGCCGTCCGACCTGACGACGACGAC
>JAUTXA010000185.1 GCA_030838265.1 Actinomycetota bacterium
CGCCCTCGACCCGCTCCATGACGAGGAACGACGAGCCCAGCACCGCCGGATCGTCGCTGGCCGTGATGACCTCGGGCACGGGCACCCCGACCTCGGCGGCCGCCCGCAACAGACGGGCCTCCATCCCCATCGACGCCTTGGGCGCACCCGGCGGGTCACGACGCAGGATGAGTGGTCGGTCACCCGACGACGCGTCGACGAGATCGAACGCCCAGGTCTGACGCGAGGCGCCGCCCGTGAGCCGGTGCAGCTGGCGGACGTCGGACCCGAGGAGGGCGGCGAGGGCGCCAGCCAGGTCGCCCTCGGCATCGCTCGGCATCGCCGGTGAGGCTACAGTCGGTCCCGGTAGCAACGGGGGAAGATCGGTGAAACTCCGACGCTGACCCGCAACTGTGACCGGTCCCAACCGGAAGCCAGGATGCCCGTGCCACCCGCCGGTCCAACCGGTGTCCGTACGACATAGGCCCTCGTGGAACGGGGCTCGCGGAGGTCCAGTGCCTGCACTCGTCGCCCGCCGTCCGTGGGCGGCGGTCGTGTTCCTGGTCATGGTGGGTTGCCTCGCGGCCATGGCCGTCTCGCCGCCCCCGGCCCGGGCCGCGACGACGCACCGGGCCCTCGTCGTGGTCGACACTGGCTCGCAGGTGAAGCACCGCTGCATCGGCTTCTCCTCCGACACCATCACGGGTCGCCAGGCCATCGACCGGGCCGATGTGCAGCCCGTCTACTCCGGCTACTCGGCCCAGGGGACGGCGGTGTGCTCGCTGTGCGGGACGGGCTGCCCGGCCGACAACTGCTTCTGCGACCCCAACCGCTACTGGCGCTACTACCGCCAGCCGGCCGGGAGCTCGAGCGTCACCTACTCGAATCAAGGCGCGGGATCGACCACGGTTCACGACGGCGATGTCGAGCATTGGTCGTGGGCCACCACCAACACACCGAAGCCCGGGCCCGACAACATCGACCAGTACTGCGCGCCCGTCGCTCAAGCGACCACCACGTCGGCGCCCTCGTCGGGAGGTTCGACGGGCTCGGCTGGCGGGTCGTCGGGCGGCCCATCACCGGCGCCATCCCGCAGCCCCGGCGGGGTCGGCGGCGCCACCACCATGAGCCCCGCCGCAGGTGAGACGGCGTCGACCGTGTCGGCGTCGTCGGGCGCGACCACCACCGCTCGAGCGGCGCAGGGCGCGGAGCAAGCGGCGGCCGGCGGGGGGCCGCGGACAAGGGCGGCCAAGCACGCCTCGAGCGCCGGCAGCGTGGCCGGGTTCGTCCTGGCCCTGGCTGCCCTGGTCGGCGCTGTCCTCTTGGCCCGCCGGGCTCGGCGCCGGCGGACGAGTGGGGGTCACGAGTGACGCCGCGCCTCCGGGCCGTGACGTGGCTGGTGTGGGCTGTCGCCGCCGCCGCGTGCATCGAAATGGCGCCCAGCCCCGTCTACGTGGCCCTGGTCATCGCCATCGCCGCACTCGTGGTCGAGGTCCACGCCCTCGACACGCCCCTGGCGCGCGCCTTTCCCCTGCTGGTGGCGGCCGGCGTGACCTTTGGGCTGGTGCGAATCGGGCTGGCCTTGCTCACGAGCCACGGCAGCGGACACGTGCTGGCGACGCTCCCCCAGGCCACGCTTCCCCGCGTCCTCGGAGGCTTCACCGTCGGCGGCACCATCGAGGCTGCGGTGCTGTTGCGGGCCTCGGCCGACAGCCTCGCCATCGTCGGCATCATGGCCGCCTTCGGGGCCTTCAACGCCGTGGTGTCCCATAACGAGCTCGTGCAAGCCGCGCCGCGCGCCTTCTACGAGCCCGGGCTGGTGCTCACCGTCAGCCTGGCCTTCGTCCCGACGACCGTCGCCGCCATCGGCGCGGTACGCGAGGCCGACCGAGCGCGCACCGGCAACCACGTGGTGCGGCGGGGTCGTTTGCTGCGGATGACCGTGCCCATCCTCGAGACGGGGATGGAGCGCGCCGTCGCCCTGGCCGAGTCGATGGACGCCAGGGGTCTGGCTCGCATCCCGCCCGGCTCGAGCGCTTCGGCCGCGGGCTGGGTGGCGCTGTTGGCCTTGGTCGCCCTGGGGGCCGCCTTCGTCGCCTTGGTCGGTCGATCGTCCCCGGTGGCCCTCGGCCTGGCCATCACCGGCGCCCTCGCCTTGGCCGTGGCCGTGGCGCTGGCCGCGCGGGGGACGGGGCACGCTCGCTACCGGCGGCAGCGCCTCAGTGGCCTCGACTGGGCCGTGATCGCCTGGCTGGTGGCGACGCCGATCGCCCTCGGTTTGGCCGGAGCACGCGGCGACGACAGCCTGGTGTGGGCCGCCGAGTCGCTGCGCTTCCCCTCCTTTCACCTGTTGCCGGCGGCCCTGCTCCTGGGCCTGGCCGTCCCAGCGTTCATCCGCCCATCCGCCGACGGCGACACACCATGACCGCACTGAGCGCCCTGAGCTATGCCGACGTGGGCTTCGCCTACCCAGCGGGTGAGCCCGTCCTCGCCGGCGTCGACCTCGACGTTCCGGCCGGCGACCTCCTCTTGGTGGTGGGCCGGTCGGGCTCGGGCAAGAGCACGTTGCTGCGCTGCGCCAACGGCTTGGTGCCCCACGCCAGCGGCGGCCGCTTCCGCGGCGAGGTGACGGCGTTCGGTCGTTCGGTGCGGCTGCACCGACCCCGCGATCTGGCTGACGTCGTCGGATTCGTCCATCAGGACCCGGAGGCCCAGTTCGTGGTCGACCGGGTCGAGCACGACATCGCCTTCGCCCTCGAGAACTTGGGCCTGCCCGAGCGGGAGATGAGGCGGCGGGTCGAGGAGGCCCTCGACGCGCTCGGCATTGCCCACCTCCGCCATCGCTCCCCCGCCACCCTCTCCGGCGGCGAGCGCCAGCGCGGCGCCATCGCCGGCGCCATCGCGGCTGGACCGGCCGCCCTCGTCCTCGACGAGCCCACCAGCCAGCTCGATCCGCAGGGCGCAGAGGACGTCCTCGCCGCGGTGGCCCGCCTCAACGCCGACCTGGGCACGACCGTGCTGATCGCCGAGCACCGCCTCGAGCGGGTGGCGTCGATGGCCCATCACGCGGTGCTCGTCGACGGCGGCGTCGTCGGGCTTCCCGGCGACCCGGCCACCGTCATCGCCGACTACCCCGGCGCCCCGCCGGTGACCCGGCTGGCCCGGCTGCTGGGACTGACCCCGCTGCCGCTCACCGTTCGCGACGCCCGCCGCCTCATCGCCTCGGCCGGGTCCTCGATACCGCTTCTGGCACCAGGATTGGTCGCCGGGGCGACCAATCCTGGTGCCAGAACCCAGGGCGAGGTGCTCGTCCGGGCCGAGGGGCTGAGCGCGGCCTACGGGCCGACTCGCGTGTTGCACAAGGTCGACGTCACCCTCGCCGAGGGCGAGGTCGTCGTCCTCCTCGGGCGCAACGGGTCGGGCAAGACGACGCTGCTGCGCATTCTCGCCGGCCTGCTCGAGCCCGCGGCCGGCACCGTCGACCGGCGGGGGCGGGTGGCCTACGTCCCCCAGGATCCCAACAGCCTGCTGTTCTCGCCGACGGTTCGGCGCGAGGTGGCCGAGACCCTGCGGCTGCTGGGGCGGCGCAACGACGGCGCGGTCGACGAGTGGCTCGGGCGGCTCGGGCTCGGTGGGCTGGCCGGCCGTCACCCGCGCAGCCTCTCGGCCGGTGAGCGCCAGCGAGTCGCCATCGCCGCGGTGGCCGTGGGCGGGGCCGAGGTGCTGCTGCTCGACGAGCCCACGAGGGGGATGGATGCCGGCTCGCGCCTGGCCCTCGAGCGAGCCGTCACCGACCACGCCGCCGGTGGTGGCGCCGTCATCCTCGCCACCCACGACATCGAGCTGGCGGCCCGCTGCGCGACCACCGCGATCGTCCTGGGCGACGGCGATGTGGTGGCCGAGGGCCCGGCCCGCCAAGTGCTCTCCGAATCGCTGTTCGCGCCCCAGGTGCTGCGAGCCCTGCCGCCGTTCCTCACCGTCGAGGAGGTCGCGGCCTTTCTCTCGGCTCGCTCGACCGTGTCGACCCAGGACCCGTCGTGACCACCCGGGTCCGGCCGGTCGCCATCTACCTGCTGGTGTCCGTCGTCGGCGCCGCCGCCTTCCTCTACCCGTTCTGGCTCCCGGCCCACGCCCTGCCCGACTCGGCCCATCGGGCCGACGCCCCGCTGCTGGCCGCCGCGGTCGCCGCCCTGGTCCTCGTCGCCCTCAGCCTCGAGCTACGTCGGGGGACGATCAACGGCGCCACCATCGCCATCCTCGGCCTCCTCGCCGCGGTGGCCGGCCTCCTGCGCCTCATCGACCTGCCGGGCGGCGGCAGCGGCATGTTCTTCTTGATCGTCCTCGGCGGCGCCGCCTTCGGCCCTCGCTTCGGGCTCCTCCTCGGCCTCAGCGCCATGGCGGTCTCGGCCGTGCTGACCGGTGGCATCGGTCCGTGGCTCCCGTTCCAGATGCTGGCTCTCGGTTGGATGGGAGCGGGGGCCGGCCTGACGGGGATGGCGGTACGCGCCCTGCCGGTGGCCGTCCAGGTCGGGGCCCTCTCGATCTACGGATGGGTGTGGGGCTTCGTCTTCGGCGCCGTGATGAACCTCTACTTCTGGCCCTTCGTCGATGACGGCGGTCCGCTGTCGTTCCATGCCGGCGACCGAATGGCCACGACCGTCCACCACTACTACTCGTTCTACGTCGCCACCTCGTTGGCATGGGACGCGGCGGGCGCCTTGGCCAACGCCGTCCTCATCGCCGTCACCGGCGCCGCCCTGCTCTCGACCCTTCGCCGCTTCGCCGGCCGGCTCAGCCCTGCCGTCGAGCTCGAACCTCTGCCCCCTCACACCAAGGAGCTGCAACCAGCATGAACCGTCATCTCTCCCGCCTCGTCGCCGCCGTCGCCATCACGGGCGCCACCCTGGGACTCGGTCTGGTCAGCGTTCCCGGCGCTAGCGCGGCGCCGGCCACGACCGACCCAGCGATCGCGGCCAGGCTCGGCGCCCACTACCTGGCCTCGATCCAGAACTCCGACGGCTCTGTCCCGGGCTTCAACGTGGCCAGCGCCACCGCCGACGCCGCCCTCGCCTTCGCCGCCGCGGGCGGGCCCTCAGGGGCCTTCGACCACGCCGTCACCTACCTCGCCAATCACGTGGCGGCGGCCACGACGAGCAGCGGGGTCGACACGGCCGGAGGCCTGGCCAAGCTCATCCTGGTGGCCCACGCCGCCAACCTCGACCCCAACGCCTTCGGCGGCACGGCGGCCGAGAACCACCTTGTCGACCGGCTCGTCGCCATCAAGCGCGACGCTTCGGACGCAGGCCACGACGGCGGCCTCTTCGGCAGCCAGTCACCCAGCTACGACGGGACGTTCCGCCAGTCGCTTGCCCTCCTCGCCCTCGAGGCCGCCGGGGCCACCATCCCGGCCGACGCCACGACGTGGCTCACCAGCCAGCAGTGCGCCGACAAGGGGTGGATGGCCTACCGGTCCCACACCAACGACACCACCCTCGAGGCGTGCCACGGCTTCGACGGCAACACGTTCACCGGCGAGGATTCGAACTCGACCGCCCTCGCCGCTGAGGCGCTCGTTGCCGTCGGCGACACCCCTCCCCAAGGCGACCCCCTCGACTATCTCGACGGGCTGCAGAACGCGGACGGCGGGTTCGGGCAGTTCGCCGGCAACCCCACCGACGCCAACTCGACCGGCATCGTCCTCCAGGCCATCGTCGCCGGGGGCGAGGACCCCGGGGCAGGGCGGTGGGCTCAGTCGGCGACCCAGACCCCGCAGACGGCGCTGATGGCCCTGCAGATCGGCTGCTCGGGGACGGCGGGCGATCGAGGCGCCTTCGCCTTCCAGCCCGGCGAGGGTGGGGCCTTGGCGCCCGACGCCTTCGCCACCTCACAGGCCGTGCCCGGCATCGCCGGCGCCCCGCTGCCCATCGATCCCTCGAACCTGGCCGCCAGCCTCCCGGGCCTCGACTGCAGCAGCCCGGTCGACACCGGCGGCGGCTCGGTGGCGACGACCACGTCGACGACGTCGATCTCGGGCGTGGCCTCGGCCGGGACCACCACCGCCTCGACGATCCCGGAGACGGGCGCCTCTGGTCCGGGCCACGGCGTCGTTCCGTCGGCCGTTACCGGGACACTGCTGGTGCTGGCTGGCCTGAGCCTTATCGCGGCCGCCCGCCGGCCCGGGCGCCAGAGGTAGCGGGCGCCCGCTCGTCCATCCATGACGACAGGTCAGGCCGATGGGCCGCGGGCAGGGTGAACCAGAACGTCGACCCGCGCTGGCGAACCGAGTGAACGCCGACCTTGCCCCCTTGGCGCTCGACCAGGTCCTTGACGATGGCCAGGCCCAGCCCCGCTCCGCGGCTCACGCCGCTGTCGGCCACCCCCGCCCGCCAAAAGGGGTCGAAGATCCTCCCGAGGTGCGCAGCAGAGATGCCCTGGCCGTGGTCGCGCACCGAGACCTCGACCTCGCCCGCCGCGCCGCGGGACGAGATAGTGATGGGCGTGCCGATCGGTGAGAAGCGGGTGGCGTTGGCCAGCAGCAACTCGATGATCCGCTCGAGGGCATCGGGGTCGGCTTCGACCTCGGCCGCCTGAAGGTGCAGCTGGACCTCGTAACCGGCCAATGCAGTCGTCAACTTCGCCTTGGCTCGCTCGATCACGGGCTCGAGGGCGACCGTCTCGGGCTGCATATCGACCTCACCCCGCACGATCTTGCCGGCGTCGATGAAGTGCAGCACCGACGAGTCGAGCGACGCCACGTTCAACGTGATGGCATCGATCAAGTCGAGGCGCTCGGGCTCGCTCAGGCTGTCCCACCGTCCGGCCAGGGTGGCCACGATGCCCTGGATGACGGTGAGCGGTGTGCGCAGCTCGTGGGAGACGTTCATCACCAGCTCGCGCTCGCGGCCCTGCAGGAGATCGATGCGGGCCTGGGCCTCGCGCTGGGTCGCGGTCAGCTGGTCGATGCCCAGGACGGTCCAGGCCAGCAGGACCGCGCCCAGCGCCAGCTCGACGGGACGAACGCCCCGTCCTGACGACGTGAGGTCGACCACGCCCACCACGACGACCGCGGCGGCGGCAGCCGCCACGCCCCATCGCCACCCTCCGGTCCACGTATGGATGGCGACGACGGGCACCAAGGCCACGAGCACGGCCGCGGGGAGGCCGGCCCGCACGGCGAGAAAGGCGGCGAGGGCGACGAGGCCCACGTCGCCGGCCAGCACTCCCTGCAGGGGGATGCGCGCCACCAGCCCCACCCGCATCTGGTCGACGACCGCCGCCCACGCCGCGTAGGCCACGACGACGAGCACCAGCGCCACGCGGGGCGCCACGCCATTGACACGGCCGAGGCCGCCCGCCGCCAACAGGGCGGGAAGCACCCGCGCCGCGAGGACCCAGTCGGGAAGGGAGCCGGGCTCGGGCGCGCGCCGACGGCGGAGGTTCATCACTTCGATGTTGGCACCGCGCGCACCGATTGTCCCTAGTCCGTCTGGGCCATTTCGGGGGGTGCGCCCAACCCGGCTAGAGGCGGTTGGGTCGTCCCTTTCGGGGCCGGGCGAACCGCCCCAGTCCACCGAGCGACGCCCCGGTTCCCGGGTCTGGGGGCGAGCCGCCTCCCACTGACCCCAGAAGGCGGGGCAGGCGGGTGGGCTGCCCGCCGACCCACCAGAGGGCGGCGGCCAAGGCCAAGAGCAGACCGACGGCCATGATGCGCTCGCCGCGCGTGTCGACCAGCTTGGGAAGGGCGGCGCCCACCGGCACGGTCCTTCCTGCGCCGTTGCCGGCCCGCGAGGTGGGTGTCGTCGTGGCGACCGCGCCCAGCCCCGACGTCGACGGGTCGAGCCCAACCCCCAGGTCACCCAGGCCGGTGTCGCCCAGAGCCAGGTCGCCGGAGCTCAGGCCGGCATCGAAGCCGGACGTGTCGGCCCCGCCCCCGGCGTCCGGCCCGAACTCCGAGCCGGTGGTGCCGCCTTCGATGTCGAACGACTGCTCGTCGGGAGGCTGAAAGCCCAGCTGAAACGGGACCGAGCCTCGGGGCACAAGCACGATGTCGAGGGTGTTGTTGGCGTCGACCATCCGCCCCGCCGGGAATGTCCATGTCACGACCTTGCCCCCGTTCCCGGTCTCGGCGGCGATGAAGTCGGTGTCGCAGTCCCACTTCGGGTGGTTGACCCACGGGCCACCCTGGATCCCGTCCCATGTGATCCCAGCGGTGTCGACACCGCAGGCGTCGATCGTGGCGGGCTGCGGCACCTGGCTCACCGTGTCGGCGTTCTGGTTCGGGGCGACGTCGAGGGAGAGCGTGATGGTCGCACCCTGCGGCACGTTCATGATCCGGAGGGCCGACACCGCGAACTGCTCGAGCACCTGCGGGCCGGCCTGTTGGTTGGGATCGAGACCGCCGGACTGCGGCCCGATCCCGACGTA
>JAUTXA010000201.1 GCA_030838265.1 Actinomycetota bacterium
GGCCGGGCCGTGGGGGATGCCGCGCGGATGCAGGGTGATGGCGCCCTCTTCGATCCCGCGCCGGCTGAAGAAGTTGCCTGACACGTAGTAGAGGAGCTCGTCGGAGTCGAGGTTGGCGTGGTTGTAGGGCGCGGTGATCACGTCGGCCCCGTCGTCGAGGCGGCGGGGGCAGAACGAGCACACCACCGCGCCATCGATCTCGAAGGTCTGATGGACGGGCGGGGGCTGGTGCTGGCGACCGGAGATGGGCTCGAAGTCGTGGATGGAGAAGGCGTAGGGGTAGAGGTGCCCGTCCCACCCCACCACGTCGAGGGGATCGTGGTCGAGGGTGTAGACGGCGGTGCGATCGGCCACCCGCACCCACACGTCAAAGGCGCCCCGCTCGTCGTGGCTGACCAGCTCGGTGGGCCGGCGGAAGTCGCGCTCCCAATAGGGGGCGTGCTCGAGGAGCTGGCCCTCGTTGCTCTGGTAGCGCTTCGGCAGCCGGATCGAGCCGGGGGTCTCGATGACGAGGTGCTCGTTGCCGTCGCCGGAGGGCAGCCAGCGGTGCGTCGTGCCCTTGGGCACATAGACGTAGTCGCCGGCGCGGTAGTCGAGCGCGCCGAACACCGACTCGAGCCGGCCCCCGCCCACCCGCACGAAGTGGAGCTCGTCGCTGCCGCCGTTGCGGGCCAGCCGCCCGGCACCGGACCCGAACGCGCTGAGCCCGATGCGGATGTCGTTGTTGACCAGGAGCCACTGCAGGCCCCCCAGCAGATCGTCGCCGGGGGCCAGCCGGCCGGCAGTCCGGAGCAGGTGGTGGCGCAGCGTGGTGTCGGTGGACGGGACCGGAGCCGGCGGCACGGTGTCGACCTCGGCCACCTTGGTGACCCGGGTCGGGGCGTAG
The DNA here is from genome assembly GCA_030838265.1 of Actinomycetota bacterium. Lineage (GTDB taxonomy): Bacteria > Actinomycetota > Acidimicrobiia > Acidimicrobiales > BP-101 > BP-101. The sequence goes on from JAUTXA010000201.1 coordinate 887, forward strand.
CGGTGATAGAGGATCGAGTAGCGGCCGCTGAAGCCCTCGAGGCCCACGACCTCCTCGGGATACAGCTCGCCGCTGGGCGACCGGAAGGCGACGTGGCGCTTGGCCGGGACCTCGCCCAACCGGTGGTAGCTGGGGGCCATATCCGTCCATGCTAGGACGCATCTCGACGCCTGGGGGCGTGCCTAGGCAGTGTTTGGCGGCACGTGAAGGCGGTCACTAGGCTCCGCGCCGCGATGTCGGGCTTCCTCCGCAGCTACCTCACCGTGCTCATCTTCATGGGGGCAGCCGTCCTCATGGTGGGTGCCATGCTCGGTGCCGGCAGCCTCCTGCGCCCCAAGCGCCCGCAGCCGCAGAAGTACATCAACTACGAGAGCGGCGTCGACCCGGTGGGCTCGGGCTTCTCCCAGAGCCACGTCCGCTACTACGTGTTCGCCCTGCTCTTCGTGATGTTCGACGTCGAGGCCGTGTTCATCTTCCCGTGGGCCGTGCGGCTCGAGGCGCTCGGCGCCTTCGGCCTCTACGAGATGCTCATTTTCATCTTCATCTTGATCCTCGGCCTCCTCTACGCCTGGCGCAAGGGAGTCCTGCGGTGGGTCTAGTCGAGTCGGGCAAGATGCCGAAGCCCCTCACCACGCTGCTCAACCGGGCTCGCAAGTACAGCCTCTGGGTGTACCAGTGGGGCCTGGCCTGCTGCGCCATCGAGATGGGCGCCGCCTTCGGCTCGCCCCGCTACGACGTCATGCGCCTCGGCGTCATCCCCTTCCCTGCCGGCGCCCGTCAGGCCGACCTCGTCGTCATCTCCGGCACCGTCACCGACAAGATGGCGCCGCCCATCCGCCGCCTCTACGAGCAGATGCCCGACCCGAAGTACGTGATCTCGATGGGCAGCTGCGCCAACTGCGGCGGCCCCTACTGGGACAGCTACTCGGTCACCAAGGGGGTCGACCAGATCATTCCGGTCGACGTCTACGTGCCCGGCTGCCCGCCCCGCCCCGAGGCCCTTCTCGAGGGCATCGTCCTGTTGCAGGAGATGATCCAGCACGAGGACATGGCCCAGCGCTGGAAGGGCGATCCCCTCGTCGTCGGTGGAGGCTCCGTTGCCTGACGACGAGACGCCGTCCACCGAGCCCGAGACCCCCGCCGAGCCGACTGAGCCCGAGGCTCCCACCGAATCGGCCGAGGCTCCGGCCGAGCCGACTGAGCCCGAGGCTCCGGCCGAATCGGCCGAGGCGCCGCCGACCGACCCCACTCCCGAACCCGAACCCACTCCCGAACCCGACCCGCTCCTCGACCCCATCCTGGCCGAGCTCCGCCAGCGGCTCGGGAACGGCATCGTCGGCTCCGAGGTGGCGGGCGGCGACATCTGGGTGCGGGTCGACCGGGCCTCATGGAAGGCGGCGGCCGAGGCCTGCCGCGACATGGGGTTCGACTACTTCTGCTTCCTCTCTGGCCTCGACTGGCTCAACAACCCGAACCTGTCGGCCGAGAAGGTCTGGGATCCCGAAGGCGGCCCCGAGGCCCTGCCCGTCCCGACGGGGGACTGGACGACCGGCGTGGCGGGAGGCGAGACCCGCTTCCAGGTCTTCGCCCGGCTGTACTCGATCACCACGCACCTCGGCATCACTTTGAAGGCCGACCTCGACGACGAGAACCCGTCTGTCGAATCGTGGACGGAGGTCTACCGCGGGGCCGACTGGCACGAGCGCGAGGCCTGGGAGATGTACGGCTTCGACTTCGTCGGCCATCCCGGCCTCCGCCACATCTACCTCCCGACCCAATTCGAGGGTTACCCGCTGCGCAAGGACTTCCCCCTTCTCGCCCGCGAAGTGAAGCCCTGGCCCGGCCTCGTCGACCTCGAGCCCATGCCGGGCGAGGACGAGCCCGCCCCGACCGGCGACGACCCCGCGGCCGATGGCGCCGAGGTGGCAGCCGAGACGGCGGAAGCCACGACGGAAGGAGGCGAGTGAGATGAGCGTCACCACCGACTGGCGCCAGGCCGCCTACATCGCGGGCCAGGCCGCCGACGCCCGGGTCAACGTCGAGCTCGAGACCGAGGGCACCACCCTCAACATCGGACCCCAGCACCCGGCCACCCACGGAACGCTCCGCATCGTGGTGCGACTCGACGGCGAGCAGGTCGTCTGGGCCGAGCCGGTCATGGGCTACATGCACCGCGGCTACGAGAAGCTCACCGAGGTCCGCACCTACCCGCAGATCACCACGCTGATCAACCGCATCGACTGGCTCGGCCACTTCGCCAACGAGGTCCCGTTCATCCTGGCTGCCGAGAAGCTCATGGGCGTCGAGGCCCCGCCCCGCGCCCAGTGGATCCGCACCATCTTCTTCGAGATGGCTCGCATCTCCAACGTGGCCCTCTTCCTCGGCGACATGGGCGTGCAGCTCGGCGCCATCACGCCCGTCTTCTACGCCTTCCGCGACCGCGAGCACGTCCTCAACCTCATGGAGGCGGCGACCGGCGGACGCTTCCACCCCAACTACGACCGCATCGGCGGCCTCAAGGAAGACCTGCCCAAGGGATGGGTCGACGAGTGCAAGGGCGTCATGAAGCGCATGCGCGGCTTCTGTGACGAGCTCGACGACCTGCTGCTGGGCAACGAGATCTTCCAGGCTCGGACTCGGGGCATCGGTGTCATCCCCAAGGCCGTCGGCCTCTCGTACGGCGTGTCGGGCTCGAACATCAGAGCCAGCGGCGTCGACTGGGACCTCCGCCGCGACAGCGAGTCACCGCTGGCGTGGAAGAGCTGCGACTGGAAGGTCTGGACCCACCCCGACGGCGACTCGTTCGCCCGCTACTGGGTGCGACTCCAGGAGACGCGCGAGGCGACCAAGATCGTCGACCAGCTCCTCGACAGCCTGCCCGCCGGGCCGATCATGGCCAAGGTCCCCCGCATCATCAAGGTGCCCGCCGGCGAGGCCTGGGAGCACACCGAGAACCCCCTCGGCGAGATGGGCTACTACGTCGTCTCCCAGGGCGGGCTCGGCCCCATCCGGGTCAAGATCCGCTCCGCCTCGTTCAACAACATCTCCATCACGCCCTGGCTCCTGCGCGGCGTCTACGTCCCCGACGTCATCACCATCCTCGCCAGCCTCTACTTCATCCTGGGTGACATCGACCGATGAATCTTCGCCCTCACTCGGTCACTGGCGCTCCCTCCGTTCGGGTGAGCTGTCGCCGTCACTCGCTGCGCTCCGTTCCGGCGACTCCAGCGGCCTCCGGCCGTTTCGCGGCGCCCTCCTGCCGGAACGGGATCGTGCGACTCAGCAGCAGGGCGGGTGGCCCGTGGGGGGGGACCCGCCTGGGAGGGACCCGCCGTCAGGCGGGAGGGTCCCAGGATGGGAGGGCCCCGGAGGGACAGGACCCGTCCTGCGGTCAGTCAGCGCCCGTCCCGAGCGCGGGAGCAAAGCAGTGATCGGCGCCTTGCATCTCGCGTTCTGGCAGACCACGGCCATCAAGGTCGCCGTGGTCCTGGGGATCATCCCGGCCGGTGCCCTCATCCTGGGCTACGTGTTCCTGCTCAAGATGATGAGCCACATGCAGAGCCGGCTCGGTCCCATGGAGGCCGGGCCCCACGGCTCGCTCCAGCTCATCGCCGACGGCGTGAAGTTCCTGCAGAAGGAAGACATCTTCCCGGAGCGGGCCGACCGCGTCGTGTTCGCCCTGGCCCCGATCATCGTGTTGATGTCGACGTTCCTTCTCTACGTCGTCATCCCCGTCGGGCCCCGCCTGTCAGTGCAGAACCTCGACATCGGGCTGATCTTCGCCTTGGCCGTGTCGTCGCTGTCGGTGATCGGCATCCTCATGGCCGGGTGGGCCTCGGCCAACAAGTACTCGCTCATCGGGGCCTTGCGGGCCGCCGGCCAGCTCATCGCGTACGAGCTGCCGCTGATCCTCGCCGTCGTCGGCGTGGCCGTGCAGGCCGGCAGCTTCAACCTCCAGACCATCGTGCAGGCTCAGGCCCACGGGAAGATCTTCGGCGTGGGGGCCATCGGCAACCCCTACATCCTCACCCAGGCCGTGGGCTTCATCATCTTCATCATCGCCGCTCAGGCCGAGCTGACCCAGACGCCGTTCGACATGCCGGTGGCGGAGTCCGAGCTGGTGGCCGGCTTCATGACCGAGTACACCGGCTTCCGCTTCCTCTTCTTCTTCATGGGGGAGTTCGGTACCGCCTTCGCCTTCTCGGCCATCGGCGCCACCCTCTTCCTCGGGGGCTGGTTCGTACCCGGCATCCACGGCGGGCTGGCCGACATCGTCGGGCCCGCCGTCGTGTTCGCCAAGGTCATGCTGGTGGCCTTCCTCATCTTCTGGATGCGATTCAGCTTTCCCCGCCTCCGCGAGGACCAGTTGCAGGCCTTCGCCTGGAAGTTCCTCATCCCTCTCTCGCTCGTCAACATCGTGGCGACCGGCGTCCTCAAGGTGGCCTTCTGATGCCTGGCCGTCCCCGCTTCCCCGACTTCCCCGGCCGCGGCCTGGCCAAGGGTCTCGGCGTGACTTTCAAGACCATGCTGAAGCCGGCGGTCACGGTGCAGTACCCCCACGTCAAGGAGGCGCCCCCAACCCGGGCCCGAGGCGTCATCGCCTTGAAGGAGGAGAACTGCACCGTCTGCATGCTCTGCAGCCGGTCCTGCCCTGACTGGTGCATCTACATCGAGGGCTACAAGGACAAGGCCCCGCCCCGGCGGGAGGGTGGCAAGCCCCGCATGAAGCAGTTCCTCGATCGCTTCGACATCGACTACGCCCTGTGCATGTACTGCGGCATCTGCGTCGAGGTCTGCCCCTTCGACGCCCTGTTCTGGAGCCCGGAGTACGAGTACTCGGAGTTCAACATCGCTGATCTGCTCCACGACAAGCATCGCCTTGGAGCATGGATGGAGACCGTCCCCGAAGCACCTGCGCTCGAAGTCGGGGCCGAGGCCAAGAAGGGCGCCAAGAAGTAACGACCATGCTCGCCGTCTCGACAACCGTCCCGCAGGAGATCATCTTCTGGATCCTGGCCGTGTCCATGGCCGGAGCCGCCCTCCGCGTGGTCACGACCAAGAACATCGTCCACGCCGCCCTCTATCTCATGGTCGTGCTGGCCGGTGTGGCCGCCCAGTACATCCTGCTCGCCGGTGAGTACATCGCCGTGGTCCAGGTGCTCGTCTACATCGGAGCCGTGCTGGTGCTCGTGCTGTTCGGGATCTTCTTGACCCGCGCCCCCATCGGCCACAGCGGCGACCTCGACAACGACCAGCGCTGGCTGGCCGGAATCGTGAGCCTCTTCCTGTTCGGGATGCTGGGCTACATCCTCAACGACGCCTTCCACCGCGACAAGCTGACCATCACCCACGTGCAGGGCATCGGTGCCGTGGGCGACTCGTTCTTCTCGACCTACGTCATCCCGTTCGAGGTCGTCTCTGTCCTGCTCCTCGCCGCCCTGGTGGGCGCCATCGTCATCGCCCGGAGGGACTGACGGTGCTCCTCAACTACTTCCTCTTCCTCGGCGCCTTCCTCTTCTGCACTGGCGTCTACGGGGTGCTGGCCCGCCGCAACGGCGTGCTTGTCCTCATGTCGATCGAGCTCATCCTCAATGCCGTCAACATCAACTTGGTGGCCTTCGGGGCCTATCGGGGGACGATCGCCGGCCAGGTGTTCGCCCTGTTCGTGATCGCCGTGGCGGCCGCCGAGGTCGGCGTCGGTCTGGCCATCGTCCTGCTCATC
>JAUTXA010000217.1 GCA_030838265.1 Actinomycetota bacterium
GCCGAGGTGGTTGAGCATGTCGATGTGGGTACCAGTGTGGGTATACATGCTGATCGAGTCGCCGCAGTAGCTGTACTTCTCGTGCACCGAGGCCGGGACGCCGGCCGCCACGTCATTGATCGAGCCCTGCGGAGTGTGCGTCATCCAGACCTGGTAGCGGGGATCACCGGCCGCTGCCCACGATGGCATCCCGATGAAGTAGTCCACGGCGAGGTCGAACACGCGGGACCAGTCCGCCCGTGCAAGGGCAGCCGCCCGGCTCTCGGCCGTCATCAGGTTGAGGCGCCCGATGTTGTCCTCGGGCCCCCACGGGCTGCGCGACACGCTCACGCCGTCGCGCTCGAACAAGACCTCGTATGACTCCATCGACCTCTCTACTTTCCGTATGGGCTAGAGCGCGTACAGCTCGGGGCGGCGCTCCTTCATGATGTCAAGCCGGTACAGGCCGTCCCCCTGCACGCGGTCCTTGGCACGTGCCTGCTCCAGATCGACGTCGCACACGAGCAGCGACTCCTTCTCGTCACCGCGCACGAGCCGATCGCCGGCGGGCCCCACGACCTGACTGTGGCCGAGGAAGCTCGCCGCTCCCTCGACGCCCACCCGGTTGGCCATGGCGAAGAAGACGGCGTTCTCGACGGCACGTGTGCGCGGCAGGTGGTCGGCCAGCTCCCGCGAGGACGTGGGTGAACAGGTGGGCATGGCGACGAGTTCGGCGCCCTGTAGGGCGAGCGAGCGGGTCACCTCCGGGAAGCGCCAGTCATAACAGATCTGCAACCCGATCCGACCGAGCGGCGTGTCATGCACGGTGTAGGGCCCTTGCCCCGGTGTCACGAAACGATCAACGCCAAGTTGCGGGATGTGGGTCTTGTCGTAGCTGCCGATGATGTCCTGCGGGCCGATCAGCCGCGAGCTGTTCCACAGCAAGCCGTCGCGTTGCTCCAGCAGCCCGAGCACGCAATGGAGCTGCAGGCCCCGACAGGCGTCAACGAGCCGCGTCAACTCTGGCCCCGCCGCGGTGACTGCCGAGGCGGCCGCCGATTCCCGGTCGTCGAACATGTAGCCGGAGAGGGCGCACTCCGGGAAGACCACGAGATCGCACCCTTGCTCGCGGGCACGGCCGAGCAGCAGCAGCACGTCGTCGAGGTTCCCCGCGACGTCGCCAAGGCGGGGGGATGTTTGGGCGAGCCCGATGCGCATGGTCCTCCTGAGCTATCTCCGAGACGGCGGTGACCGGCCCCGCGGCGGGGCTAGCTGCCGAGGGCCACCGAGGCGGGGTGCTGCCGGGCGAAGTCCTCGGCGATGTCCAGACGGCGCATGATGGCCACGTCGTCGAACGACTGCGCGTACTCGATGAAGCGGGCCAAACCGTCTGAGCGGGCCGGGTTGCCGCTGATCCGCGGATGGATACCGACGGACATCATGCGGCCTGCGTCGTCCCCGTCGTTGCGAAGCCTGTCCAGGCAGGCAGAGGCGGTCCTGACGAAGTCGTCTGGGCTGCCGTAGCCGGTTCCCACGATGTAGCGGGCGTCATTGACGACCAGTGAGTACGGGACGACCAGGTGTGCGCGGCCGGAGATGCGAGTCCAGTAGGGCAGGTCGTCGCTGTAGTTGTCCGAGTCGTAGACAAAGCCGCCTTCCTCCACGACCAACTCGCGGGTGTTGACGCTCATCTCCCGGCAGTACCAACCTGTGGGCCGAGACCCGGTCGTCCTTGCGATGGATTCGATGGCGAGCCGGATCGCCTCGCGCTCCTCGTCCCGGTTCATCTCGAAGTGGTTGCTCCATCGGAAACCGTGGCCGGCAGCTTCGTCGCCGCGCTGCGCCAGCTTGGCGGCGACCGCGGGGTTGCGTTCGAGTGCGACCGCGGCGGCGAAGAAGGTCAGGGGCACGCCGGCACGGTCGAAGATCCGGAAGAGCCGCCAGATGCCCGCCCTTGAGCCGTATTCATACATCGACTCGACTGCGAGGTCGCGTTGGCCCTCGACGGCGAAAGGCAGCTCGTAGAGACCGTCGTTCTCGTCGTCGCGCATCGCGTAGGTCTTCTCGGAGCCCTCCTCGTAGTTGATGACGAACTGCACCGCGACTTTGGCTTCCCCCTGCCACCGCACCATCGGGGGGTGCTCCCCGTAGCCCACGAGCTCTCGGGGTGGTCCAGCGACCTCAGAGTCGGTCCGCCGGAGGAACGGGTTGTCGCTCATGAGCTCTCCTGAGAGGGTGGGCGGCGGATGTAGCGGCTCACGGATCAGTCCAGTCCGGACAGGTAGCGAGCGCCGTCGGCGACGATCAGTTGACCGCTGACGTAGGACGCCTGCTCGCTGGCCAGGAACTGGTACAGGTAGGCGATGTCCTCTGGGACGCCGACACGGCGGGCCGGCACTTTCTGAGCCACCGCTCGCACGCCGTCGGGGCCGAGCGAGTTGATCGGGTCGTTGGCCTGAGGGGTGTCGATGACGCCCGGGGCAACCGCGTTGGCCGTGATGCCGTCCGGGCCGTATTCGACCGCCAGTGTCTGCACCAGCCCGACCAGGCCAGCCTTGGCCGCAGCGTAGTGCGGGTGCTGGGGCCACGCCTGGACGGTCCCCGCGATGGACGAGGTCGCCAGCAACCGACCGTAGCCGGCTCGCTGCATGTGTGGCAGCGCTGCCCGGAAGCAGCGCCACGCACCGTTGAGGTCGACGTCCAGTACGAGCCGCCAGGCTGCGTCGTCCAGGTCCGCAAGCTCGACCTTGCGGGCGATCCCCGCGTTGGCCACCACAATGTCGAGTCGGCCGAGCTCGGTGACGGCCCGCTCGACCACGGCGTCCACCTGAATGGGGTCGCGGACATCGACCTCCGCCACGATGCAACGGGAGCCGGCCGCTTCGACCGCGGCCCTGACAGGTTCGACGTCATGGTCGTCGCCGGGGAACCACGCCAAGGCGACCGACGCACCGGCTTCAGCGAACACGCGTGCTGTCGCCGCGCCGATGCCCGACGCTGCCCCGGTGACCAGGGCGACGCGTCCTTCGAGTTCAAACATGGAGACCCTTTCCTACAGCATGACGTCCCCGCCGTTGGGGCACAGGGTTTGGCCGACGAAGTAGGAGGAGTCGTCGGAGGCGAGGAAGACGGCGGTCGGCGCGACTTCGTGGGGCTGGCCGAAGCGAGCCATAGGCAGCTCCGCCAGCTTCTTGGCGGCCCACTCCTCGGTCTCCTCGGCCATCATGTCGGTGAGGATCGGGCCGGGGGCGATCGCGTTGACGTACACGCCGCGGGCGGAGACCTCACGCGCAAGCGCCTTCGTGAGCCCGATCACACCGGCCTTGCTGGCGCTGTAGTGCACCATCTCGACGCCACCGATCTGGCCGAGCTGCGACGCGACATTGATGATTCGGCCGCTTCCACGCTCCAGCATTTCGGGCAGAACGAAGCGGCAGCCGAGGAAGACGCCGCGAAGGTTCACCGAGATGACTCGGTCCCACTCG
>JAUTXA010000245.1 GCA_030838265.1 Actinomycetota bacterium
CCACGTGAGCCCGCCGCTCAAGGGCTACATCGTCGATCTGGCCACGGCCACGCGCGGCCACGCCGGGCTGGCGTTGGGCATGTCACCGCGCGCCGCCCTGGCCCTCCAGCGCGCCAGCCGGTCGCGAGCCGCCTCGCTGGGCCGCGACTACGTCCTCCCCGACGACGTGAAGATCCTGGCCCGCCCCGTGCTGGGCCACCGCCTGCTTCTCACTCCCGAGGCTGCCCTCGGCGGCACCGAGGTCGACGAGCTCGTCGACGAGGTCCTGGCGTCGGTGCCGGTGCCCGCCGGCCGCACCTAGGCCGTGCTGACCCGGCGCGGCACGTTCTTCGCCGTGGCGGCGGTCGTCCTCATGGTGGCCGGCCGCCTCCTCGGGGTCTCCGAGCTCTACGCCCTGGCCGCGGCGGCGGCCGCCACCGTCATCAGCTCGCTCATCTACGTGCGGGCCGCCAAGGTCGACCTCGTGACCCATCGCTCGCTGCACCCGGCCCGGGTCCACGCCGGCTCCGACAGCCGGGTCGACCTCGCCATCACCAACCGAGGGACGCGGCGCACGCCCGTCCTCGCCGTGCGCGATCCCTTCGACGGTGGCCGGCGGTGGGCCCGCTTCCTGATGGCCCCGCTCAACCCGGGCGAGACGGCGCGCGCCGCCTACCGTCTCCCCACCGACGACCGCGGCGTGTTCGACCTCGGGCCGCTGCGCTTGCACCTCACCGACCCGTTCGGGGTGGCGAGCAAGGCCACCGACGGGGCCTCACCGACCAAGCTCACCGTGTATCCCCGGGTCGATCCCGTCGAGCCCCTGCCCGAGACCCTCGGCCACGATCCGTTCGCCGGGGCCGAGCACCCCACCGCTCTCGGCCGGGGCGGCGAGGACTTCTACGCCCTGCGCGCCTACGAGGTGGGCGACGACCTGCGCCGGGTGCACTGGCCCGCCTCGGCCAAGGCCGACGACCTCATCATCCGCCAGGACGAGATGCCCTGGCAGGGACGGGCCACGGTGGTCTGCGACCTGCGCCGGGGAGTGCACAACCGCCAGTCGCTCGAGGTCGCGGTGTCGGCCACGGCCAGCATCGTCACCGCCTGCTGGCGCCGTCAGGCCTTGATTCGCATGGTGACGACGCAGGGCCTCGACTCCGCCTTCGGGTCGGGCCAGGCCCACGGCGAGATGCTGCTCGAGCAGCTGGCGGGCGCGGCCATGAGCTCGAGCGGCAACCTCGCCCTCTCGCTCGCCATGCTGCACCGCGAAGGCAACGGGGGGGCGGTCGCCGTCGTGACCACCGAGGCGGCGTCCGACACCGACCTCGAGGCTGTCGCCCGCTTGCGCGGCCGCTTCGGGGCGGTGGTGCTCGTCCTTCTCGAGCGCGGGTCCTACGAGCACGGGGGCCCGAAGACCTCGACGCCGGGTCGGCCCCTGCCCCGGGCCACGGCCGTGCGCGTCACGTCACCACGAGGGTTCGCGGCGGCCTGGAACCAGGTCGTGGCGCCCAAGCGATCGGGCGCCTACCGGTGACCACCACGGCGACGCGATCGCGTCCTCAGGTCACGCCGCGCCGCCCTGCGCCATCTCCACCCGGCACAGGCCGGACGGGGCCGTCCGCCCTGGCCTCGCCGGCCGCGGCCGCTTCACTGGCCCTCCTCACCATCGTGGCCGCCCTCACCATGGGCCGGCTCTACGGCGGCGTCACCCATCTCGGCCCCGTCGTGATCGTCGCCCTGCTGGCCCACGGCATTGCCTTCGAGGGCCGGCGGCGAAACCTCTCCACCCTCGTGTCGACGCTCGTGGCCGCCGCCGCGGTGGCCGTCGTGACGGCCTGGCTGGTCCTCCCCCACTCCACCTTCTACGGGATCCCGGCCGGTCACACCTGGCGCATCGCAGGCCGCGACCTGCGTGACGCGGTGGCGCAGTTCCGCGACGTCGTCGCTCCGGCCAAGGCCAACCCGGGCTTCATCCTGGCGTCCATCCTCGGGGTGACGATCACCGCCCTGCTGTCGGACTGGGCCGCCTTCCGGATGCAGGCCACGTTCGAGGCCGCCATCCCCTCGTTCACCATCTTCCTCTTCACCGCCCTGCTCGGCACCGACACGGGCGAGGTGCTGGCCGTGGCGACCTATGTCGCGGCCCTGCTGCTCTTTATCGCTGTGCATCAGGCCGACACCCTGACCAGGAGCACGGCGTGGTTCACGGGCCGACGGCAGGGGACGATCACCCCCTTCCTTCGTCATGCCGCGGCGTTGGGCCTCGTCGGCGTCATGGCCGCCCTGATCGCCGGACCCCACCTTCCGGGGGCCAAGTCGGCCGCTGTCCTCGACTGGCGCAAGAAGGACGCGACGGGCGGAGGTGGCGGCAACCGGGTGACGGTGAGCCCCCTGGTCGACATCCGGGCCCGGCTGGTGAACCAGGCCAACGTCGCCGTCTTCGACGTCACCGCCACCGGCCGGGCGTACTGGCGGCTGACCTCGCTCGACGTCTTCGACGGATCGATCTGGTCCTCGAACGGCGTGTACCGGCCGGCCAAGAAGCGCCTCACTGCAGTGGGCGACAGCTCGGTGGCGTCGACCAGGGTGACGCAGAAGTACGCGATTCTCGCTCTCAACTCGACGTGGCTACCGGCCGCCTATGAGCCGGCGCACGTGGCCGGGCTGACCGGCGTCGGCTACGACGCGGAGTCGGGCTCGCTGCTTCCGACGGAGCCCACGTCAGACGCCCTGAGATACACCGTCGAGTCCGACGTGGCGGCCTCGCATCTCACCCCCGGCCTGCTCGAGGCGGCCGGTGGCGCCCAAGTCCCGTCCAACATCGCCAAGCGCTATCTGCCCCTTCCCAACATCCCGCCCTCGGTCGCGACCGAGGCGCAGCGGGTAGCGGGAACCGGGTCGCAGTACGCCAAGGCCAGGGCGCTCGAGGACTACTTCCGCTCCGGCCGCTTCACCTACGACCTCAATGTCCCGGCCGGCCACGACGACCGAGCCATGGAGCGCTTCTTGTTCCGAACCCGTCGCGGGTTCTGCGAGCAGTTCGCCGGCACCTACGCGGTGATGGCCCGCGCCGTGGGCCTGCCGACTCGGGTTGCGGTGGGCTTCACCCCTGGCGAGCAAGGGACCGACGGCAGCTATCACGTGTTCAGCCTCAACGCCCACGCCTGGCCTGAGGTCTGGCTGGGCACCGCAGGCTGGGTGGCGTTCGAGCCCACCCCAGGGAGGGGCGTGCCCGGCGGCGAGGCCTACACCGGCGTACCGGAGGCGCAAGCCGTCCCCCAGGCCCCGGCCACGGCCAGCACCCTCGCCCCCACCAACACCACGGCGGCGAGCAGCCAGACCACCCAGACAACCGAGCGCCGCACCGGAACCGCCACGTCGACCACCAAGCCCAAGGCCGGAACGAGTGGGCTCGTCTGGCTCGGCCTCGTCCTCGCGGTCGCGGCCGCCTTGTGGCTGGCCATCGTCCCCGCCCTCCATCGGCTCCGGCGCCAGCAGCGCCATCGGGGAGCGCGCTCGCCGCGCCAGCGAGTCATCGTGGCCTTCGACGACGCCGACCTGGCCCTCGGCCGCCTCGGCGCGGGCCGACGGCAGGCCGAGACGCCGGCCGAGTGGGCCCATCGAGCCGCGCGCAAGGCCAGCCTGCCCAACGATGTGGCCGCTGCCCTGGCCCGATTGGCCACCGCGACCGGGGCGGCGTGGTTCAGCGGCGGCGAGCTGCCCGCGGAGATGGCGACGGGTGCCTCGTCCGCCGCCGCCGCCATCGAAGCCCACGTCGTGCGCCGCACGACGCGCCTGCAGCGTCTGCGCTGGGCAGTCGACCCTCGCCCGCTGCTGGCCCGGCCCGCGACCGCCTGAGGTCAGCGGCTCAGCGGCTTAGAGGCTCAGCGGTCGCGGCGGTCGCGGCGGAAGCGCTCGCGCAAGCGCTTGCGGGTGTCGCCGAACATGTCGTTGATGTTGTGGCCCCGCACGGCTGGGCCCATCGAGGGCCAGCCACCCCGGCCCAGCTTGCGCAGGTTGGTGATGAAGCCCAGGGCGCTGCCCAGCATGAGAAGGAAGCTGAGGGCACCGAGCCACAGCACCGAGGCGAACGAGAAGACGAGCACGACCAGGCTGACGATGAAGGTCAAGGCCGCGATCTTGCAGTTGCGCGCTGCCATGCGGGTCAGGCTGGCTCCCCGCACCTCCCGAGCGAAGGCGGGGTCGTTCTCGTAGAAGCTGCGCTCGATCTCGTGAAGGATGCGCTGCTCGTCTTCGGAAAGCGGCAAAACCCTCCCCTTACGCCTACGCAACGCCGTCGCTGCTTCGAGTCATCTTCGCGCACCGAGGGGCCTACAACAACGCGATGCTGACCGGGTCCATACCCGCTCGGGCCGAGCGGTAGGCCGCCTCGGCCACCCGGTGGGCCCGGAGGGCGACGGTGAAGTCGGGGTGGGGCGGGCGCCCGGCGGCCACGGCGTCGAGAAAGGCCCGGTCGGCGGCGGCGTAGACGGCCAGCGGTTCCCGCAGCTCGGGGGCCACGGCCAGCCGCTCGAGCCAGTCCGCCGCCGTCGGCGCCTCGACGGCGAGCGAGGCATCGCTGCGCTCGATGTGCAACGGGCCCATGTCCTCGTCATCGAGCCAGAGGAAGGCCTGCTCGCAGAACACCTCGAGGCGCCGGACCGAGCCCCTCGACAGGACCTGGTGCCAGACACTCACCAGGCTGGACGTGGCTCCGCCGGCGTGGCGCATGGTCAAGGCGGCGACGTCCTCGACCCCTTCGTGGCCGGCGAAGTTCGAGGTGGTGGCGGCCACCTCAGTGATGTCGCCCAGGAGCCAACCCAGGACGTCGAGGTCATGGATGGAGTGCTCGATGAGGGCGCCGCCACCGCTGACCGCGACGTCGGCCCGCCAGGTGCCGCTGGCGTAGCGGCCCTGGATCGGGAAGTACTGGTCGTCGCGAAGGACCGCCGCCATGGGCCGGCCCTCGGCGCCGCTCGCCACCATCTTCTGCATCTCGGCCAGCGGTGCGGCGGACCGCAGCACCAGGCCCACCTGGTTGGCCACCCCGGCCGACTCGACGGCGGCCACCATGGCCTCGACGTCAGGGAGGGTCGGGGCCAGCGGCTTCTCGCAGTAGACGGCCACGCCGGCCGCGGCGGCCCCCTCGACGAGTTGGCGGTGCGTGCCGGTCGGCGTGCAGATCCACACGGCGTCGACGGCGGCGAAGACCTCGGCCGGATCGGACGTGGCCAACGGTGCCCGGTGGGCTCGGGCGAACGTCTGCGCCGAATCGAGCACCGGGTCGGCGAAGGCCACCACCTGGGCGTCGACCAACCCACCATCGATCAGTCCCTTGAGGGCGCGGGAGTGGGCGCTGCCGATCCAGCCGCAGCCCACCAGCCCGACCCGGATCGTCACCGATCCGTCCGGCCCCGCGCCCCGGGCCCCCACTGCTGGGCGCCCCGGCGCTTCACCTTCAGGCCCTCGGCATCGACCAGGGCGGCGGGACCGACCGCCTCGTCGCCGAAGCGCTTGCGGACGGCGTCGATGGCCGCCGAAGCGTCGCTCCAGAGGGCGTCGTCACCCACGTCTTCGAGCGACAGCTGCCGGGCCCCGCCCGCTACCAGGTTGGTGACGCTGACGCCGAGCAGGCGCACGCCGGGCGTGACGTCGACCTGGTCGAGCAGCGAGGCGGCGGCCCGGGCGATGGCCGGCCCAGTGTCGACGGCCGAGGGCAGGGTGTGGGAGCGGGTGATGGTGTCGAAGTCGTGGAATCGCACCTTGAGGACGACGGTCCGGCCCGCCAGGGCGTGGGTCCGCAGCCGCTGGGCCACGGCATCGGCCATGCGCACCGCCTCCTTGTGGAGGGTCTCGTGCTCGTGGTGGTCGTGGGCGTAGGTCTCCTCGTGGCCCACCGACTTCACCGCTTGGACGGGCTCGACCGAGCGTGGGTCGCGTCCCCACGACAGCTCGTGCAGGTGCCGGCCCGACTGGCCCAGCGTCCGGCTGAGCTGCTCGGCGGGGAGGTCGGCGAGATCGCCGACGGTGAGGGCGCCCATCCTCTTCAAGCGGGCGGCCGTGGCCGGGCCGACGCCCCAAAGGGCTTCGACGGGCAGGGGACGGAGGAAGTCGAGGACACCTTCGGGCGGCACCACCAGCACACCGGCCCCCCGCTTGATCTCCCGTCCCTCGACCTTGGGCTTGGCTGCTTTGGAGGCCAGCTTGGCCACGAACTTCGAGGGCGCCACCCCGACCGCGCACCACAGGCCGAGGTCTTCCTTCACCTGGGCCCGGATGGCCCAACCGATGGCCTCACCATCGCCAAGGAGGCGGCGGGCGCCGGACACGTCGAGGAACGCCTCGTCGAGCGAGATGCCCTCGACCAGCGGCGTGAAGGACTCGAAGATGTCGTGCAGCCGGCGGCTGTAGTCGCTGTAGAGGTCGTAGTGGCCGTGGACGAAGGTGGCATGGGGGCAGAGGCGCCGGGCCTGGGCCGAGGGCATGGCCGAGTGGATGCCGAAGACCCGCGCCTCGTAGCTGCACGACGCCACCACCCCGCGATCGCCCGCGCCCCCGACGATGACGGGCTTGCCGGCCAGCGACGGGTCGACCAAGACCTCGACGGCCGCGAAGAAGCTGTCCATGTCGACGTGGAGGATCGTGCGCTCGAGGGCAGCCGGCCCCGTCGCGCTCACAACCGGATCACGGTCAGGTCGCGGCTGGGGCCGCCCTTGCCTTCGACCCGGTAGCTGTACGCCCGTCGATCGTCCCATCGCTCGGCCAGCCAGGCGGCCAGGGGCTCGTGGGTGGGAAGCCAGGTCGATGCGATGTGGTCGTGGACGTCGTCGAGGGCGACGAAGCGGGCGTCGATGACGATGCCGTCGGGATCGGCGATGGCGATGTCGCCCTCGAAGGCCAGGGCCCGGTGCACCTCGACGCGCAGGTGCCAGCCCATCTCCTCGGCCACGGCGTCGACCTCGTAGACCGGGCCCAGCCACTCCGAGACGATGATGCCCGTCTCCTCTTGGACCTCACGGGTCAGGCCGTCGACCACGCTCTCGCCATCGGCCACCTCGACCACGCCGCCGGGTGGCGACCAATCGAGCCGGCCGTCCCGGCGCTGGTTCTGCACGAGGAGGAGGCCGTCAGGGCTCTCGACGATGCCGCTGGCGACCAACCACTCGCGCATCGCGGCATTGTGTCAGCCCGGTGCGACAAGTGCCGGGCTAGCCCCTCCGCCTCAGGACCCGGTCCCGCAGGCCCCACCACGTCACCAGCAACAGGGCCTCGACCACGATGCGGCTCGACATCTTCGACGTCCCCCGCACCCGGTCGACGAACTGGATGGGGACTTCGACGATCTTGCCGTCGGCCCGGGCCAAGCGGTGGGTCATCTCGATCTGGAACCCGTAGCCCTCGGCCCGCACCCGACTCAGGTCGATGGCCTCGAGGGCGGTGGCCCGGTACGCGCGGAACCCGCCGGTCGCGTCGCGCACATCGAGGCCCAGAACCGCGCCGGCGTAGCGGTTGCCCCAGCGCGAGAGCAGCCGGCGGTGCAGCGGCCAGGCGGGGATGGCGCCGCCGGGCACGTAGCGGGAGCCCAACCCGAGGTCGGCCCCGCCGTCGACCGCGGCCAGCAGGCTGGGGAGGGCGCCCGGGTCGTGCGAGAGGTCGGCATCCATCTCGACCATCACCTCGTAGCCCCGCTCCATGCCCCACCGGAACCCGGCTCGGTAGGCGCTGCCCAGGCCCGCCTTCCCCGGTCGGCGCAGCACGTCGATCTGGCCCAGCTCGACGCCGAGGGCGTCGGCCATGTCGGCCGTCCCGTCCGGGCTGCCGTCGTCGACCACGAGAACGTCGGCCGCGGGCACGGCGGCGCGCAGCCGATCCAGGACGACGGCGATGTTGGTGGCCTCGTTGTAGGTCGGCAGCACGACCAGGGTCCGCACGGGCGGCGAGCCTACGATGCGCCGCGTGGCCAACAGTGGTCAGCGACGGCTCTCCGCCCTTCCCTCGGCCAAGGCCAGGGCCGTCGCCTTCGTCGCCATCATGGTGGCCGGCATCTC
Source organism: Actinomycetota bacterium (assembly GCA_030838265.1). Classification (GTDB taxonomy): domain Bacteria; phylum Actinomycetota; class Acidimicrobiia; order Acidimicrobiales; family BP-101; genus BP-101. The sequence goes on from JAUTXA010000245.1 coordinate 8,028, forward strand.
CGGCGCGTTGATCGGGTCATCGTTCGTCAAGCTCCAGTGCCACGGCCCGTGTGGCGGGCCAGCGGCCGCCGGCGGGCTGGTCGGCGCCCTCCTCGGCGCCGGCGGGGTGGCCGTTGTCGCCGTGCTCGCCCTGCGGGCCATGGGCGAGTGGCGCACGATCGCCGAGGACGCCGAGCGCGACCTCAACGCCGATCGCTGACCGCTGACCTCGGTCAGTCCGGGCTGGGGGGCGCCAGCACGATGCGCCGGAACGCCTCGGCGTAGCGGACGCCGGTGGCCCGTCCCGCCTCCTCGGCCCGCTCGCTGACGAAGGCCCGCAACCACTCGCCCGGCTCGTTGAGCTGGGAGGCGTGGCAGGCCAGGGCCTCGGCTTTGACATCGAGGGTGTCGCCGATGTCGACGAAGGCGTTGGGCTCCAGGGTCCCCGACAGGTAGAGGGCGTGGACGGCGTGAGGCGGCCCCGAGCCCGGGAAGTAGTGAGGGCTGGCCGCGGCGGGCGACACGGCGTCGAGGATGGCCCAGCCCACCACGCGGTGGTCGCGGTGGTTCACGTAGGTCTGGCCGAAGAAGGTGGCGGTGGGGTCGGGCCCAACCACGACGTCGGGCTGGATCCGGCGGATGAGCTCGACGAGCTGGCGACGCAGGGCGGGGTCGTTCTCGACCTCGCCGTCGCCGTGGTCGAGGTGGTGCACGACGTCGACGCCGGTGATCCGCCGAGCCGCCTCGACCTCGTCGCGGCGGAGGGCGGCGAGGGCGACGGTGTCGATGGCGGGATCAGACGAGCCCTTCTCGCCGCGCGTGCACAGCGCGACATGGACGTGACAGCCGGCCGCCGCCCAGCGGGCGAGGGTGCCACCGCACGACACCTCGGGGTCGTCGGGGTGGGCGTACACGGCCAGGGCGATGCCGGGCACCTCGTCGATAAGCTCAGCCACGGTCCGCCACGAGATGCGAGCGTAGCGAGCCTCGCCCGCGGGGCGACCGCCTGAACCCCGGCTACGGGGCGGTGGCGAGGGCCTTGCGGGCCCGCTCGATGCCGTCGTCGTCGACATCGACGTGGGTGACGACCCGCAGGACTCCCGGGGCGATGGTGCCGGCGGCCACGCCCTCGCCCGCCAGGTGCGCGAGCACGGCGCCGGGATCCGGGTGCCGCCACGTCACCACGTTGGTCAGCACCTCGGCCGGGTCGAGGCCGGCGTCGGGCCAGCGCTCGGCGATGGCGTCGGCGAGCAGTCGGGCCTTGACGTGATCGTCGGCCAGCCGGTCGATCATCGACTCGAGGGCGACGAGGCCGGCGGCGGCGATGATGCCGGCCTGGCGCATGCCGCCGCCGAGGCGCTGGCGCTCGGCGCGGGCCGCGGCCATGACATCGGCGGGCCCGGCCAGCATCGACCCGACCGGCGCGGCCAGCCCCTTCGAGAGACAGCACATGACCGTGGTGGCCTCGGCGGCCATGGTGGCGGCGGGCACTCCGGTCGCCACCTCGGCGTGAAAGAGACGGGCCCCGTCGAGGTGGATAGGAAGGCGGGCCGCCTCGGTGACCGACCGCAGCCGGCGCAGCTCGTCGAGGGGCCAGCAGGCGCCGTTGGCCGGCATGTGGGTGTTCTCGATGCAGACCAGGCTCACCGCCGGGTAGTGGTGATGAGCGGCCTCGATGGCCCAGGCCACGGCGTCGGCGTCGATGACGCCGCGACTGTCGTCGACCGAGGTGAACTGCACGCCGGCGTTGCGACCCCCGGCGCCGTTCTCGTAGATGACGACATGGGCCCGCTCGGGCGCCACGACCGTCGTCGCCGGCTGGGCGAGCAGCCGGAGGGCGAGCTGGTTGCCCATCGTCCCGCTCGGGACGTAGAGGGCGGCCTCCTTGCCGACCCGTTCGGCGAAGGCGGCCTCGAGGGCGTTGACCGTCGGGTCCTCGCCATAGACGTCGTCACCCACCTCGGCGTCGGCCATCGCCTTGCGCATGGCGGGCGTGGGGCGGGTGACGGTGTCGGAGCGCAGGTCGACGGAGGCCTGAGGCATGGCGCTTACGCTACCGGCGTGGCCGACGTCGACGACTTGCTCAGCCTGGCCACGACGACGGCCCATGACGCCGGGCGCCTTCTGCTCGACGGTCAGCGCCGGGCCCGGACCACGATCGAGACCAAGACCACGGCCACCGACATGGTCACCGAGATGGACCGGGCCGCCGAGGCCTCGATCCTGTCGGCCCTGACCTCGGCCCGACCCGACGACGGCTTCCTCGGTGAGGAGGGCACCGACCGCCCGGGGACGACGGGGTTGCGCTGGGTCGTCGACCCCCTCGACGGCACGACCAACTATCTCTACGGCTTCCCGGCGTGGTCGGTCTCGATCGCCGTCGAGGACGGAGCGGGCGCCCTCGTCGGCGTGGTCCACGACCCCGTCCGCCACGAGACGTTCACCGCCGTGCGCGGGGCCGGGTCATGGTGCGACGGCCTTCGGCTCACCGCCGGACAGCCCGCCTCGCTGGCCGCATGCCTCGTCGGCACCGGCTTCGCCTACCAGGCCGATCGCCGGGCCTGGCAGGCAGCCGCCCTGGCCCACGTGCTGCCGCGCGTGCGCGACGTGCGGCGAGCCGGAAGTGCGGCTCTCGACCTGTGCTGGGTGGGGGCGGGCCGCCTCGACGCCTACTACGAGCGGGGCATCCAGCCCTGGGACTCGGCCGCCGGCCTGCTGGTGGCAACCGAGGCCGGCGCCGTGTCAGCACCGCTGCCCGCCGCCACCCTCCCCGAAGGTTTGGCCGTTGCCGCCTCGACGGTGGCCACCGACTTCTTCGCCCTCATCGCCAAGGCCGAGACCGAGGCCGACGCGGCGCGTTAGAGGCCGAGGAAGAGTCGCGTGACGCGGTCCTTCACCATCGTCGGCGTGAGCTGCTCGACCAGGTTGAGGGCCTGGGCGTCGACGCCGACGAGGTAACGGGCCCGCGGCAGCCGGCTCTCGAGGGCGGAGGCGATGACCTGGGCGCACCCCGCGGGGTCGCCCATGAAGCGCTCGATCAGGTGGGTCCCCTGCAACGACCGTCGATAGGCCGCCTCGAAGCGCGACCCGGCTCGCTTGGCGATGTCGCGCTCGGTGTCCTCCCAGATGTTGGTCTTGAAGCCACCGGGCTCGACCAGGACCACCCGGATGCCGCCGCCCGCCACCTCGATCCGCAGCGCGTCGGACAAGGCTTCGAGGGCGTGCTTGGCGCCCGAGTACCAACCCACGAAGGGGGCCGTGGTCCGTCCCGCGATCGAGGAGATGTTGATGATGCGACCCTCGCCGACCTCCCGCATCGCCGGCAGGGCGAGGCGGGCCAGCCGCATGGGGGCCATCACCATGGTGTCGATGAGGGCCTGCGCCTCGTCGTCGCCCACATCCTCGATCGCTCCGGTGAGGGCATAGCCGGCGTTGTTCACCAGGCCGTACAGCCGCAGCCCGCTCATGGCTCGCTCGCACTGCTCGGGGTCGGCCACGTCAAGGAGGATGGTGTGGACCTCGACACCGGCGTCGGCCGCCGCCTTGTGCACCACGTCGGCCTTGGCCTCGGAGCGCACGCTGCCGATGGAGCGATAGCCGCGGCGGGCCACCTCGAGCACAGTGGCGAGCCCGATGCCGGAGTTGGCACCAGTGGTGAGGACGGCTTGGGCGCGACGGTCGGTCATGTCCTCATCATTCCCGGTGCCGCGCCCACGCACCCATCTCGCCCTGTCGTCAGGTGGCGGTGGCGCACGACTCGAGGCCGATGGCGTTGGCCCGCTGGTTGAGCGAGGTCTGCAAGGAGCGGATGCGATCGGACGCGTCGAGGATCTTGTTGACGTCGTTCTGGGGGCCGGCTTCGACCTGGACGGTGAGGTTCCGCAAGAGGGCGTTGAAGAGGTCGTTGATGGCCAACATGTCGGGGCGGAGCGTCGGCGGCACGGGAATCGCCTCGATCTGCCGGACGTGAGGGCCCAGGACCTGGCGCAGCTGCTGGGCGTACAGGCCGGCGTCCTCGGATGTCGCTTTGGCCCCCGGCGCGGCGATGGTCGACACCAGGTTGGCGGCATCGGCGCAGATGCGGTTGACCTTGGCCTTGTACTGCTCCGGGGTGAGCTGGGCTGCGGTGCGCTTCGACTGGCACGCGGCCAATCCGCAGACGGCCAACGCCATGGCCACGGCCACGGCCGTCGACCGTCGACAAGCCAAGGCCGCCCGCCTCGCTGTCGTCCACCTCAACCGAAGAAGACCTCGGCCACATGGACGAGGTCGGGGTCGACGGTCTTGAGCTGACCGACGGCCGCCTCGAGGGTCACGCGCACGATCTGGCCTCCCTGGAGGGCGACCATCTGGTCAAAGGCACCGTCATGCACGGCGTCGATGGCGGCGACACCGAAGCGGGTCGCCAGCACGCGGTCAAACGCGGTCGGGGTGCCGCCCCGTTGGATGTGACCCAGGATGGTGACGCGGGTCTCGAAGCCGGTGCGCTTCTCGATCTCCTCGGCCAGCACCGTGCCGATCCCGCCGCGGCGGACGTGGCCGAACGCGTCCTTCTCGCCCGAGGCCAGGGCGAGGGTGCCCTCCTTGGGCTTGGCCCCCTCGGCCACCACGACGATCGAGGCGAAGCGACCCTGCGAATGACGGCGCTTGAGGAAGTCGCACACCTCGTCGATGTCGAACTCCTCCTCGGGGACGAGAACCTCGGCCGCGCCGCCGGCGATGCCGGCGTAGGTGGCGATCCAGCCCGCATGGCGACCCATGACCTCGCAGACCATGACCCGGTCGTGGGACTCGGCGGTGGTGTGGAGGCGATCGATGGCGTCGGTTGCGATCTGCACCGCGGTGTGGAAGCCGAAGGTCACCTCGGTGGCCGAGAGGTCGTTGTCGATGGTCTTGGGCACCCCGACGACCTTCACCCCCGAGGACTCGAGCTTGTGGGCGACCCCAAGGGTGTCCTCACCACCGATGGCGATCAGGGCGTCGACCTCGACACGCTTCAGGGTGGCGACGACCTCGTCGACCGCGCCGTCGAGCTTGTAGGGATTGGTGCGCGACGAGCCCAGGATGGTGCCGCCCTTGGGCAGGATGCCCCGGCAGGCCTCGACGTCGAGGGTCTGGGTGTTGCCCTCGATCACGCCCTTCCAGCCGTCGCGGAACCCGATAAGGCTGTCGCCATAGTGGCGTTCGGCCCGGCGCACCACGGCGCGGATGACGGCGTTGAGGCCCGGGCAGTCGCCGCCACCAGTCAGCACTCCCACTCGCATTCGGGATCTCCCCAAGGTCGAAACCGGTAGGAACCGTTCAGCGTTGCGGCTCCTGTGCCGACAACCCTAGCGATGCCTCGCGCCCGCGCTTCCGTCGCCCTCGCCTGCCTCGTCGCCCTCGCGACCGTGGCCGCCGCGACGGGCTTTGGCGCGCCGGCGGCCGGGGCGGCGGGGGCGAGCGAGGCGCGAGTCGCGCGCCAGGCGTTGCTCCTGCGCATCGGGACCCTGACCGACCGGCTCGACACGGCCCAAGCCGAGGTCTTGGCCGCCGAGCTTCGCCAGGACGGAGCCGAGCACGGCGTGCGGCTGGCCCGGGCCCAGATGAGGGAGCGGGCCGTCGCCGCCTACGTGTACGGCAAGGTGGGGGCCACGCCCCAGGCGGGCACCTCGGCCGTCTACCTCAATGTGGCGGTGCGCAAGGACCGGGCTGTCCTGGCCTCGGCCCAGAAGGCGATGGGCGAGGCCGACCGCCTGCGGGCGAGCAGCGAGCAGGCGCGCGACCACCTCCGCAACGACCAGGTCGAGCTGAGTCAGGCCCGGCGGCAGCTCGATGCCCTCGTGGCCGCCGACGACGCCCGCCGCGCCGCGGACCAGGAGGCCGCCGACGCGGCCCGAGCCCGAGCCATGGCCGCTCGATCGGCCGACCTGGCGGCGCAGCGAGGACGGTCGCTCGTCTCCATCCCCTCCGGCCCCGGCTACGCGCCGAGCCCGCTCGACCCCAACCTCATCACCCCGCGCCACCGGGCCGCCACCCAGGCCCAGCTCGAGCTGATGGCGCGCTATCCGTTCGGGCCGCTCGCGGGCACCGGCGTGCCGTCCGGCCTCCGCGCCACGGGGCAGGTGTTGAGCGGCAAGGCCTCGTGGTACGGCCCCGGCTTCAACGGACGGGCCACGGCGAGCGGCGCCATCTACGACCAGGAGGCGTGGACGGCGGCCAGCCGCGACCTGCCGCTGGGCACCCTGCTCATCGTCTCCAAGGGCGATCGGCGCGTGCTCCTGCTGGTGAACGATCGCGGCCCCTACGTCTATGACCGCATCCTCGACCTGAGCCACGGCGTCGCCACCTACCTCGGCGTCGGAGTCAACCAGGTCACTGCTGAGGTGGTGACCCCGCGCTGACAGCAGACGTCAGCGGCGCTTGGGCTCGGTCGCCTTGGTGAGCAGGCCGACCTCGCGCTCGAAGTCCTCGGCGTCCTCGAAGCCCTTGTAGACGCTGGCGAACCGGAGGTAGGCGACGTCGTCGACCGTGCGCAGTCGCTCGAGAACGGCCCGGCCCACCACCTCGCTCGGAACCTCGGGCCCCTCGATGCGCACCAGCTCCTCGACGTCGGCGGCGAGGGCCTCCATCTGGTCGTCGCTCACCGGACGGTTCTTGGTGGCGGCCCGCAAGCCGGCGACCACCTTGGCCCGGTCGAAGCCCTCGCGGTGGCCGCTGCGCTTGACCACGACGAGGGGCGCCTCCTCGACCCGCTCGAACGTGGTGTAGCGCCGGCCACAGGCCAGGCACTCGCGACGGCGCCGGATCGCCCCACCGTCATCGGCGGTGCGGGAGTCGACGACCTTGTCGTCCTGACTCGCACACCACGGGCACCGCACGCCGCGACCGTACCCGAGGGTGCGGCCCCGATCGGCCCCGATCAGTCGAGGTGCAGGCGGGTGCCCGGGACCAGGACGGCGCCGCGGAGCTGGGCCTGGAGGCGGTCGACCAGGGGCCGGATGTCGCCCGAGGGCTGCACCCGCCGGGCGATGGCCCAGACCGTGTCGCCCGCCTGCACGACGTAGGTGGTGGCGCCGATGGGCTGGGTGGCAGGCGCCGGCGACCCAGGAGCGGAGAGGGGTCCGCTCCTGAGCCAGGCCGGCGCGGCCCGCAGCCCGAGGACGAGGCCGGCTGCGAGCACGAGGGCGGCGACCCGGCGCCGCCAGTAGACGAAGCGCATGGGCTGCCGGGCCCGGCCCCCTGCGACCAGGCGCAGGGCCGGCCGAGCGGTGGTGTGCTGCCTGTTCGGGTAGGCGATGGCGGCCATGGCTGTCCTTTCCTTCAAGCTTCCTTCACCCTGATCGTTCCCACTTCGGATCACTTTGGAACGGGTGTTCGGCCACTACCCAACCACGAACGAACGTTCCCCGTCAAGGGGAAGTTCGAACGAATGTTTGCCACCGGTCGACCGACCTGGTACGTTCCCTGCCTGGAACAGACGTTCGTCATCTACGTCGGCCGAAATCGGTCGCACGAGGCAGCCGAGAGGCAAAGGGGAGGCACCGTGACCGAGACGCTCACCGGGAAGCGGCGGGAGATCCTGGACTTCATCGAGACCCACATGCGCGAGCGCGGCTACCCGCCGTCGGTCCGCGAGATCGGCACGGCCGTCGGCCTGGCCTCCCCGTCCACCGTGCACTCCCACCTCGCCACCCTCCAGAAGCAGGGCTACCTCAGGCGGGACCCGACCAAGCCCCGCGCCATCGAGGTGCACTTCGACCCGTCGTCGGGTGGCGTCGCAGAGCGCCGTCCCGTCCGCCACGTGCCGTTGGTGGGCGACGTGGCGGCTGGCACCGACGTCCTGGCCCAGGAGAACGTCGAAGAGGTCTTCCCCCTGCCCGAGGACTTCACCGGCGACGGGCAGCTGTTCATGTTGCGGGTGCGCGGTGACTCGATGATCGAGGCCGGCATCATGCCGGGCGACTACGTGGTCGTGCGCCAGCAGGCCGAGGCCCGCAAGGGCGAGATCATCGTGGCCGGCATTCCGGGCGACGAGGCGACGGTCAAGACCTTCAGCCGCGTGGGCAACAAGATCGTGCTCCTCCCCTCGAACTCCCGCCTCTCCCCCATCGAGCTCGACCCGGCCGACGTCACCATCTACGGCAAGGTCGTCACCGTCCTGCGCCGCACCTGATCCCGGCCTGAGGCGACGGTCGCTCGGTCCGTCAGCCGGCCCGCGAGGCGCGGGCTCGCTGCCACGTGAGGCGGGTGACATAGCCCACGCCGATCAGCCCGCCGAGGGCCACCACGCTGAGGACGAAGCCGCCGACGGTCGGGCCGTGCCCCTCACCGGCGGGGCGAAGCTTGTCACCGCCGACGTCGAGGGCGATCTTGGGCGTGGCCGAACGCGGCGTGCCGCCGGAAGAGCCGGTGGGCGACGGGCCGGTCGACGAACCCGACGCCGATGAAGAGCCGGACCCGGAGCCAGCGCCGCCGCTGGACGACCCTGACGCCTGGCTGGCGCCGGACGAACCCTGCTTCCCGCTCGAGCCCGACCCGCCGCCGCCCCCCGAGCCCGAGCCACCGCCGGTCGTCCCTCCGCCCGGGCCGGCCGACGCCCCCATGGCCTTGGCCAGGTCGAGTCGGCCCTTGCAGCCCGAGCCGCACGAGGCCGGGGCCAGGGTCGACAGGATGCGATTGACCACCTGATCGCGGGAGAGGCCGTGCGACATCAGGGCGGCCGCCGCTCCCGAGACGAAGGGGGTCGCCATCGACGTGCCCTCGAGCCAGGCGTACCGGTTCTGGGTGTAGGTCGACAGGATGCAGCCCCCCGCCGGGGACCCGTTGCAATCGGCCTTGCCGTTGGCGCTGACGTCGCCGCCGGGGGCGGCGAGGCCCCACTTGGCGCTCCCCACCTGGCTGGCGTAGCCGGCCCGGTTGTCCTGCTGGTTGGTCGCCGTCACCACCAGAGCGTCGAGGTTGCCGTAGTCGGTCGATCCCAGCAGGGTGTTGGCCGCGTTGCCGGCGGCGATGACGGCGATGGCGCCGTGGCTGTAGGCGTATTCGATGCCGGTGCCGAGGCTGCTCCCCAACACGTCGGCCACGACCGTGTTGTTCTCACCCAGGCTGAGGTTGACGACCTTGGCACCGTGGTCGACCACCCACTCGACGCCGGCGTTGATGTCGTTGACGCTGGCGGTCGGGTTGCCACTCGAGTCCTTGGTGAAGACGGCGGCCGCCAGCAGGCGGGCGTCGGGTGCCGCGCCGGCTCCCCCCTTGCCGTTGTCGCCGATGGCGGCGGCGATGCCGGCCACGTGGGTGCCGTGGCCGTCGATGTCGGCGCCCGACCCCTGGCACTTCGAGGGGGCCCCGCCCGTGCCGACACAGCGGGTGTTGCCCAGCAGGTGGCCGGCCAGATCCTCGTGGCCCAGGTCGACGCCCGTGTCGACCACGCCGATGGTCACCCCTGCCCCGCGCCCCAGCGTCCACGCCGCCGGCGCCCCGATCTTGGCCAGGCCCCACTGCCGGGACAGGTACGGGTCGTCAGCCGCCCGGGCCGGGCCGGCGGCGACCGGCGCCGCGGCCAGTGACAGGCCCAGGGCGAGCAGCAGGCGGGTCCGGCGCACCCCACCATGCTGGCACCCGCGGGCGGCCTCGCCTATGCGCCCTCGGTGAGCAGGGCGGCGAGGGTGGTGTGCACGGACTCGAGCTGCGACCGCTCGACCCGCTCGTCGGCCGAGTGGGCCACGGTCGGCTCACCGGGGCCGAAGTTCGTCGCCGGGATGCCGGCCTGGGCGAAGAACGACACGTCGGTCCAGCCCAGCTTCGCTCGGGGTGGTTGCCCGGTGCGCCGGACCAGGCCCGACAGCAGCGGGTGGTCGAGCGAGGGAGGCGCGGGGGCAGCGTCGTCGAGCAGCTCGACTCGGTCGCCGCCGGCCTCGTCGAGGTCGGGCACCAGCACGTCGAGGACGTGAGCCAGGGCGGAAGCGGCGTCGCGGTCGGGGGCGTAGCGGTGGTTGACCTTGAGGACGGCCCGGTCCGGCACCACGTTGCCGGCCACGCCCCCGTCGATGGCGACGGCCTGCAAGGCCTCGCGGAACTCGCAACCGTCGATGACGGGGCGGCGCTCGTCATAGCGGGCCAGCCGCTCGAGGATGGGAGCCAGCCGGTGGATGGCGTTGCGCCCCATCCACGGTCGCGCCGTGTGGGCTCGCGCCCCGGCCAGGGTGATGGCGACCCGCATGGCGCCCTGGCACCCAGCCTCGACCACGGCGCCGGTGGGCTCACCCAGGATGGCGGCGTCGCCGGCCAGCAAGTCGGGGCGTTGGGCCAGAAGCTTGGGCAGGCCATTGAACTCGGTGGCGACCTCCTCGCACTCGTAGAAGACGTAGGTGACGTCGACGGCGGGCTCGGGGATGGTCTCGGCCAGCAGACAGAACACGGCCAGGCCCGCCTTCATGTCGGCCGCGCCCAGTCCCCAGAGGACATCGCCGTCGACCCGGGCCCGATCGTTCCCGTTGACCGGCACGGTGTCGGTGTGGCCGGCCAGGATCAGCCTCGATGACCGGCCGAGCTGGGTGCGGGCGACCACGTTGTTCTCGAGACGTGTGACCTCGAGCCCGGGCAGGCCGCGCAAGAAGGCCTCGAGGTGATCGGTGATGGCTGCCTCGTGGTGGCTGACGGAGGGGATGTCGACCAGGGCGGCGCAGCGCTCGAGCAGATCGGTCACGAGACGCTGACGCCACTCTCCCGGAGAACCTCGTTGAGGTGGTCGCGGTCACCGGGCTCGAGACGGCGCACGATGAGGGCGCACGGCAGGAAGAACTCGCCGCCGGCGAACTGCCGCTTTCGCTCGGCTCGCATCACGAGGCAGTTGGGCGGGATGACACCGCGGCTCACCTCTTCACCGGACTCGGCGTCGATGACCGGGATGCCGGGGTTGAGCAGTGTCCCCTCGCCGAGAATGCTCCCGTCGCCCACCCTTGCGCCCTGGGTGATGACCGTCCGGCTGCCCACGAGGCAGTCGTCGCCCACGATCACCGGCACGGCGTTCGGCGGCTCGAGCACGCCACCGATCCCGACCCCGCCCGACAGGTGCACGTTGGCGCCGATCTGGGCGCACGAGCCGACGGTGGCCCACGTGTCGACCATCGTGTTGGCTCCCACCCGGGCGCCGATGTTCACGTAGCTGGGCATCAGGACCACACCGCGATCGAGGAACGAACCCCACCGGGCCGACGCACCTGGAACCACGCGGACCCCCGCGGCGGCATAGTCCTTCTTGAGCGGGATCTTGTCGTGGTACTCGAAAGCACCAACCTCGGTCGTCTCCATCGACGAGAGCTTGAAGAGAAGGAGGATGGCCTCCTTCAGCCACGTCCGGACGGTCACGGCTCCGGTCGCAGCGTCGATCTCGGCCACCCGCGCCTTACCCGTGTCGAGCAGGTCGATGGCCTGGGCGACCGTCTCGAGGGCGGCGTGGTCGCCGGCCGGGATCTCGGCCCGGTGCTGCCACAGCTCCTGGATCGCACCCTCGAGATCAGCCATGCCGGCGACATTACCGGCCCTCTCAGGCGTCGATTCGGTACGGTGAACGCCCGAGGTACCAACGCGGGCGCTCGAGGAGGGCATATGGCCGACGACGAGGATCTGGAGGCCAGGCTCAATGCGGCGATGGGCACCGGTGATCCCGAGACCCGACGACCAGTGAGCCTGACCGAGGCCCTCTACAGCCGCATCGTCGAGGTCACCCGCCAAGAGGTCTCCCAGACGACCGAAGTCCTGGGCGAGCTGGTGATCCAGATGGGCCGCCTCGACCGCCGCATGGGCGACATCGCGGCTCGCATCGACTCGGCGGCCGAGGCGCCGGCCGTTCAGGGGGACGGACCGGCACCAGCCACCGTCGACCTCGGCGGCATCGAGTCGCGGCTCGACCGGCTCGAGTCCCTGCTGGGCGAGCTCCCGGAGCGGGTGGCACCGATGGTTGCGACGAGCGAGCCCGCTCCGGCCGTCGACCTCGATGCCGTCACCAAGGCCATCGACACCCGCCTGATCGAGATCCGCACCGCCATCCTCACCGGGCAACCCGACCTGGCGTCGGTGACCGACGCCGTGGCTCGCGGCCTGGGCGACGTGCGCACCGCCATCCTCACCGGCCAGCCCGACCTCTCCCCCGTGACCGACGCCGTGGCCGAGCTGCGCCAGATCGTCGCCGAGCGGCCGGAGACCGGGCCGACCACCGAGCCTGTCGACCTCTCTCCCGTGACGGCTGCGTTGGCGGACCTTCGCCAGATAACCAGCGCTCCGCCCGATCTCACGCCGGTGACCGACGTCGTGACCCAATGGCTGGCCGACGTCCGCACGACGCTCTCCTCGCGACTCGACGAGCTTCAGCGGCGACTCGACCAGCCCGCCGACCTCACCTCGGTCTCCGAAGTCATCGCCGATCGGTTGGCCGCCATGGAAGGCGCCACCAATGCCCATCAGGCCGTGCACACCAGCCGTCTCGACGACCTCGCCACCGCCCTCAGCCAGGCCACCCAGGGGCTCCACACCCGGCTCGATGAGGTGACGGCCACGCCGACGTCCGAGGTCAGCGAGGTGACCCCCGCGGTGCAGGCCCTCGAAGCCGCCCTCGACAGCCTGCGGGTCGAGCTCGCCAGCAGGGACGAGCGGCTGGGGCAACATCTCGATCGCGTCGAGCAGGCCGCGTCGGAGACGCCGATGCCACCCGAGCTCGAGGCCCTGGCCACCGACCTGGCCAACCGGCTCGACGCCGTGCACGCCGCGGTGAGCGATGGGCCCGACGTCGCCGCCGTGGTCCGCGGCGCGGTGGCCGGTGGCAACGACAACGTGGCCGCCGAGCTCGAGAACATCAAGGCGGCGGTGGCGGCCACCGGGGCCCGGTTCGCGGCTCGTCTCGACGAGTTGCGCAGCGAGCTGGCGGGCGACGCCGATGCCAACATCGCTCGCCTCGAGGCCGGCCTCTCGGCCCAGACGGCCCCGCCGGTCGAGATCGACCTGGCCCCGATCCAGACGTCGCTCACCGAGCTTCGATCGCGGCTTGCCGATCTGTCCGACCAGGCCGTGGCCACCGAAGAGTCCTTGGCCACCGGGCTGGCCAACCTGCACGCCTCGATGGGGCAGGCGCCCGACCTGTCGGCGGTGACGACTGCGGTCGAGGACGTGGCCCAGCGGGTCGAGCGCTTGGCGACGGGCGTAGCCCACGACAACGAAGCCCTGGCCGCCCGCCTCGACGCGGCGCGGACCGAGCTGCAGGCCTCGCTGGACGGTGTCGAGATCGGCCCGCCGCTCGAGGCCGCGGTCGCCGGCGTGCTCGCCCAGCTCAGCGACCTGGCTGTCGCCCAGTCGCAGTCCCACCAGGTCGTCACCGCCCGCCTCGACGAGCTGCACCAGGCCGCGGGCGGCGCCACCGACCTCAGCCCGGTGACCGAGGCGCTGGCCGAGGCCGTGGCCTCCCTCGGCGGACAGCTCGACGCCATCGCCCTGGCCAGCAGCCAGCCGCCCGATCTGTCGGTCATGGCTGAGCGGGTCGCGACCGGCCTGGCCGACACCCGCGATCAGATGGTGAGCGCCCACGAGGCCATCCGGTCGGAGGTCGAGGGCCTCGGTCACGCCCTCGCCGAGGTCGCCGGGCAAGTCGGCGCCGCCCCGTCCGCGGTCGAGGCGTTGGGGGCTCGCCTCGACTCGATCGAGCGGCTGGCCAGCCAGGTGCAGGCCGACGCCCGGCAGACGAGCACCGACATCGCCGCCGGCCAAGCCAGCACCACCACGGCGGTGCAGGCCGTCGTCGACGGCTTGACCGACCAGCTCACCCGAGTCACGACCGCCCTCGACGACATCCGCGCCACCCCACCCGACACCGAGGTGGTCGACGCCAAGCTCGAGCAGCTGCGGGTCCTGGTGAGCAACCTGGGCGAGGGGGTGGCAGCCATCGAGGCCAGGAGCGGCACCGAGGCTCTGGGCGCCCTTTTCGACGAGCACGCGGCCGACGCCCTGGCCCGGCTCCAAGAGGTCACCGAGGGGATGCTCACGCGGATGGAGCGGCGAGACAGCCAGCTCTCGTCCATCAGGGTCGACATCGAACAGGCCCTGGGCCAGACGCTCAATCACTTGCAGGGCGACCTCACCACCGTGCGCGAGGCGGTCACCGCCGGCGAGCAGCAGGGCAACCGCCGGTTCGAGCGCCTCGACAGCGAGCTGGCCGAGCTGCGCACCGAGCTGGCCGGCGTGGGCCGGCTGCAGCAGAGCCTCTCCGACGTGGGCGGTGGCCTCGACGCCCTGCGATCGCTGGTGGCCGAGCAGGGCGAGGCCGACGCCAGCGGCCGGCTGATGTCGGGCCTGGCCGACATCACGCGCGACCTGGCTGCCACCCGCGAGCGCGTCCTCGAGGTCGACCGCAGCATCGCCGCCATGAAGGGAGACCTGGCCGGGTCGACCGAGGCGGCCCAAGCCAGCTTCCAGGCCGCCGACGCGGTGGCGACGCTCGTGCAGGGCGTGACCCGGCTCGAGAGCAGGCTGGGCATCGAGGTCGATGACATCACCCGCCGCCTCGACGCCGTGGCCGCCGCCCTCGAGGCCATGGCCACCCGCGAGACCTCGACGAACGCGGCGTCGACCGCGTCGCGCCAGCGGATGGCGAGTGGCATGTCCGATCGCCTCATCGCCATCCGTGAGGTGGCGGCCGGTGTGAGCGAGGCGGTCCGCAACGATGCTCGACGGCGCCGGGAGCGCCGGGCCATTGAGTCCGGGCATCGTCCGTCGGAGTGATCCGCCACCTCGAGCGTGTCATCCCCGCCGCGCCCGGCAAGCCCGAGCGGGGCTCGGCCGAACACCCCATGCGCAAGGTGACCGAGGCGGTGGCGTCGGGTGCCGCGACGGCATGGACGACCGAGCAGGCAGCCGAAGTCGAGTCCTTCTTCGACGACCTGGCCGACGAGTGGCACACCCGGTCTGATCCGCATCGCGACGAGCCCCTGCGCGACGCCTTCGACCGAGGCGGCATCCCGAGCCATGGCGTAATGCTCGAGGTCGGATCGGGCACGGGCCTGCTCACTCCGTCCCTCTTCGCCCGGGGTGCGGCCGTGATCGCCCTCGACCTGTCCTTCGAGATGCTCAAGTTCGCTCCCGCCGAATTGGCCCCGCGGCTGCAAGCCGACGCCGCCCGCCTGCCCTTCCCCGACCGCTCGATCACCTCGGCCGTCTTGATCAATGCCTTCCTCTTCCCCGACGAGACCGACCGGGTGCTGACCGACGACGGAGCCTTGGTGTGGGTCAACACCTCGGGCGACAAGACCCCGATCTACCTCAGCGCCGACGACGTCGACGCCGCCCTGCCAGGAGCATGGACAGGTCTGGCGGCCGAAGCCGGATGGGGGACGTGGGCGGTGCTGCGCCGAGCCTGAAGGTCAGGCCACGCCGAGACGCCGGGCGACGAGGTCGAGGCGGGCCGCGGGCTGAACCAGGGCGACGCGGACATGTCTCGCACCGGCCGGCCCGTATGTGTCTCCGGGACTCACGAGAACACCCCCGTCGGTGGCCAGTCGGTCGGTGAGCCCCCACGCATCGCCGTCGGGCACGGGCACCCAGAGGTAGAAGCCACCGCCCGGGAGCTCGGCCTTCAAGCCGATGGCGGCGAGGATGTCGCGGAAGCGCTCGAGGCGATCGAGGTACCGGACCCGTTGCTCGTCGACGTGGACGTCATCGCCGAGAGCCGCGGTGGCCGCCGCCTGGCTGGGACCCGGCACCATCATCCCGACGTGCTTGCGCGTCTCGGCCAGGTAGTGGACGAGGTCGGGATCGCCGGCGTAGAAGCCGACTCGCACGCCGGCCAGGTTCGAGCGCTTCGACAGCGAGTGCAGAGCCACCACCCCGTCGAGGCCGTGCTCGAGGATGGTGTGGCGCGGGCCGTCCCACGTGAACTCGACGTAGCACTCGTCGCTGAAGACGGGCACGCCATGGGCGCGGCCCCAGCCGGCGGCGGCGGCCAGGTCGTCGATCTGGCCCGCCGGGTTGCCGGGGGTGTTGACCCAGAGGCACAGGGCGCGCGACGCGTCTTCGTCGCTCACCGCGCTCAGATCGAGACGCCATTGGTCGTCGACCGGAACGGGAACGGCCCGGCAGCCGGCCAGGATGGCCCCCATCTCGTAGGTCGGGTAGGCCAGCTCGGGGTAGAGCACGGTGTCGCGCATCGGGGTCCGCAAGCGGAGCCACTGGGGCAAGGTCCCCACCATCTCCTTGGTACCGACGCACGCGGCCACCGCGTCGACCGGCACCTCGACCCCGAGGCGGCGCTCCATCCAGCGGCGCGCCGCGTCGCGGAAGGCCGGGAACCCGACCGACGCCGGGTAGCCCCGCTCGGTGTCGGACGAGGCGAGAGCGTCGACGACGAAGGGCGGCGGCGGGTCACAGGGGGTGCCGATGGAGAGGTCGACGATGCCCCCCTCGTGGGCCTCGGCCTTGGCCCGCGACCCGGCGGTCTTCTCGTAGGGGTACAGCGGCGGGACGAAGCCTTGGGTGCTCACGACACCTCGAACTGGGCAAAGCGATTGGCGCCGGCGTCGTCGAGACGAGCGCGCAGGCGGGTGCCCGTGGCCTCGTGAGCCTCGGTGATGACTTCGCCCTCGCGGTGGACGGCCGCCACCACATCACCCCGATCGAACGGGACGAGGAGCTCGATCACCCGGTCGAGGGCGCGCAGCCGGTCGCCGACCGTCTCGAGCAGGCCCTCGATGCCCTCACCGCTGAGGGCCGAGAGGTAGACCGAACCGGGTTGGCGGCCGGCCAGGCGCTTGGCCTCGGTGGTGATGTCGGCCTTGTTGTAGGCCAGCAGCTCGGGCACGTCCTGCGCCCCGATCTCGGCCAGCACGGCCCGCACGGCGTCGATCTCGGCTTGGGGATCAGGGGCGGCGGAGTCGACGACATGGACCAGAAGATCGGACTCACCCACCACCTCGAGCGTGGAACGGAAGGCCTCGACCAGCTGGTGGGGCAGCTTCCGGATGAAGCCGACGGTGTCGGAGAGGACGACGCTCTCGCCACCGGGCAGGTCGAGGCGCCGGGTACGCGGGTCGAGGGTGGCGAAGAGGCGGTCCTCGACGAGGACGCCGGCGTCCGTGAGCCGGTTGAGCAACGTCGACTTGCCGGCGTTGGTGTACCCCACCAGCGACACCGTGCGGTGCCGCGACCGGGCGCGGGACTTGCGCTGGGTTCGGCGGGTCAGGGTCAGCTGCTTGAGGTCGGCCTCGAGCTTGGTGACCCGGCGCAGCAGCCGCCGGCGATCGATCTCGAGCTGCGTCTCGCCCGGCCCCCTCGACCCGATCGGCGCCCGGGCCGCGCCGGCACCCATGGCGCCGGCCTGCTGGGAGAGCTGCTTGCCCCGGCCCCGCAGGCGGGGCAGGCGGTGACGGAGGAGGGCCAGCTCGACCTGGGCCTTGCCCTCTTGGGTCCTGGCGTTCTGGGCGAAGATGTCGAGGATGACGTCGGTGCGGTCGATGGCCGTGCGGCCCAGGATCTTCTCGAGGTTGCGCTGCTGGGCGGGGCTCAGCTCGTCGTCGAACACGACCGTGTCGGAGTCGACCTCGAGCGAGAGCTCGTGCAGCTCTTGGGCCTTGCCCTTGCCGACGTAGGTGGCGGGGTCTGGGCGGTCGCGGCGCTGCAACACCCGACCCACCACGTCGGCGCCGGCGGTGTCGACCAGCAGGGCCAGCTCGTCGAGCGACTCCTCGACGTCGTCGGGACGCAGCGGAGGGATCACCACGCCGACCAGCACGATGCGCTCCCGGAAGGTGCGCTCGATCAGCGTCATGGCGTCTCGACCTCGACCATGGCCACCCATTGGGTGGGGCCACTGAGGACGACGGTCTCGCCCACCTCGACGGTGAGGTCGCCGCCGGGGTTGTGAACGACAACCGGGCTGTCGACCAGGCCCCAGCCCACGGCGGCGGCCGCCACCGCGCACGAGCCCGTCCCGCAGGCCTCGGTGAGGCCGACCCCGCGCTCCCACACCCGCATGGCGAGATGACCGCGGTCGACCACGCGAATGATCTCGACGTTGTGGTCGGGGCGCTGGTGACCGAGCGCCTCGAGGTCGAGGGCCGCGCTGCCGTCGTCGACGAGCACGAGGTGGGGGTTGGCGATGGCGACCTCGGCCGACTGCGGGACGGGTCCGTCGCCGAGCGGCTCGACCTTGGCCGGACCCATGTCGACGCTGGCCCACCGCAGCCCGGGCGCCGTCTCGTGGCCGATGCGCACGGACCGAACGCCTTCGACCGTCGCCACCTCGAGCTCGGGCCCGGTGGCCACGCCGGCGTCGACCACGGCTTGGGCTACGCAGCGCATGCCGTTGCCGCTCATCTCGGCCTCGCCTCCGTCGGCGTTGCGCAGCTCGAAGCTCACGGCCGCACCGCCGCGGCCCCGCCCCACGCGGATGAGGCCGTCGGCGCCGACCCCGAGGTGGCGATCGCACAACGAGCGCGCCAGCTCGGCGGTGAGCGGGCGGCTCTCATCGAGGTCGAGATAGACGAGGAAGTCGTTGCCCAAGCCGTGGTGCTTCGACAACGTCAGTCGTGACATCGGGCCCAGTCTCCCAGGAGGGCGGGAAGGAGGGCGACAGGATTGTCACCGGTGGCGTACCACCGGATGCGGGGGTCGCGGCGGAACCACACGCGCTGGCGCCGGGCGAAGGCCCTGGTGCGGCGGATCGTCTCGTCGACCGCTTCGGACTCGCTGATCTCGCCGTCGAGATGACGGAGCAGCTCGTGGTACCCGAGGGCCTGGCGGGCCGTGCGCGACAGCCCGCCGTGGCGCTCGACGACCGCCTGCACCTCGTCGAGCAGCCCGGCCGCCATCATCACCTCGACCCGTTCGGCGACCCGCTGGTTGACCACCGGACGGGGCAGCCACACCCCGGCCATGCGGAACCGAGTGCCTCGGTGGGCCGACAGCCCCGGACCGTACGACGAGAAGGGCCGACTCGATCCCTCGGTCACTTCGAGGGCACGGATGATCCGGCGCCGGTTGGCGGGCTCGATCTTGGCCGCCGCCGCGGGGTCGGCCGCGGTCAGGCGACGGTGCAGCGCCGACGTGTCAGCCTCGGCCTCGAGGGCGGCCTTCACGTCGGGGTACTGGCCGGGGACGTCGAGATCGTCAGTGACCGCCCGCAGGTAGAGACCGGTGCCGCCCACCAGCAAGGCTCGGTGGCCCCTGCCCTCGATCTCGGCGATGACGGCGGTCGCCTCCCGCTGGAAACGGCTGACCGAGTAGTCCTCGGTCGGGTCGGCGACGTCGAGCAGGTGGTGGCGCACCTCGGCCTGCTCGGCGGGCGACGGCTTGGCCGTGCCGATGTCCATCCCTCGGTAGACCTGCATCGAATCGACCGAGACGAGCTCGATGTCGGGGTGGCGGCGGGCCACTTCGAGGGCCAGGGCCGACTTGCCCGATGCCGTGGTGCCGACGAGGGCGAGGTGAGTCGTGGTGGTGGTCGTCGTCTCGAAGGGCCTCAGCCGGCGGCCACGGCGAGGGGGATGCGGGTCTTGTGCCGGGGGCGGGCCGTGACGGCGACGAGCTCGCCGACGAGGTGGTGCGGCGCCGCGCCCGTGATCACGACATCGGCGTAGGTGCCGGGCGCCAGCGGCTCGGATGGGAAGTGCACCAGCTTGTGCTGCCTCGTCCGGCCCGTCATCTGGGTGGCGTCGCGCCGGCTGGCGCCCTCGACGACTACCTCCTCGGTGCGTCCCACCCGCCCACGGTGCTTGGCGAGGGCCGATCGTTCGAGGACGATCTTGAGGCGCTCGAAGCGCTCGGCGGTGACGTCGGCGGGGACGAAGCGGTCGGTGAAGGCGGCGGCCTCGGTGCCGGGCCGGGGCGAGAAGATGAACGTGTAGGCCGAGTCGAACTCGGCGGCGGCCGCCACCTCGAGGGTGGCCTCGAAGTCGTCGTCGGTCTCGCCCGGGAAGCCCACGACGATGTCGGTGGTGACGGCCAAGTCGGGGGCGGCGGCCCGGGCTGCGGCCAGCTGGCGCAGGTAGCGCGAGGCCGTGTAGCCGCGGTGCATGGCGGCCAGGATGCGGTCGCTGCCCGACTGCAGGGGGTAGTGCAGGTGCTCGCACACGTTGGCCACCTCGGCCATGGCCGCGATGGTCTCGGGCCTCAGGTCCTTGGGGTGCGGGCTGGTGTAGCGCACCCGGCGGATCCCGTCGATCTGGCCCACGGCCCGGAGGAGCGATGCGAAAAGGGGGCCGCGCTTGGTCAGGTCCCGCCCATAGGAGTTGACGTTCTGGCCCAGGAGGGTGATCTCGGTGACCCCCTCGTCGGCCAGTGCCTTGATCTCGTCCACCAGCTCGTCGAAGGGCCGGCTGATCTCGACACCCCTGACGGCGGGGACGATGCAGAAGGCGCACTTGTTGTCGCACCCGATCTGGATCGTGACCCACGCCGACCATGTGGTGTCGCGGCGGACGGGCAGGGCGCTGGGGAAGGCCTCGGACTCCTCGAGGATCTCCATGATCGGGCCCTCGAGCTGTGATCGCCGCAGCAGGTCGGAGGCCGACGCCACGTTGTGGGTGCCGAACACGAGGTCGACAAAAGGCGCCCGTTGCTGGATCAGGCCCCGGTCCTTCTGGGCCATGCACCCCGCCACCGCGATCTGCAGGCCGGGCTTGGAGTCCTTCAGGGATTTGAGGTGGCCGAGGGTGCCGTACAGACGGTTGTCGGCGTTCTCCCGGATGGTGCAGGTGTTGAGCACCACCACATCGGCGCCGTCGACGCTCTCGGCCGAGACGTAGCCGTCGGCCTCGAGCAGGCCGGCCAGGCGCTCCGAGTCGTGCTCGTTCATCTGGCACCCGAAGGTGCGGATGAAGTAGGTGCGGGCCGGGCTCACACCTTCAGGATAGGCGGCGGCCGACCCGGGTCCGCCCGTCGAAACCGCTCAGAGAACAGCAGCAGCGGGGCCGTCGACCGACGCCGCGATGGGCAGAACCGACTCTTCGTCGTCGACGGCGGCGGCGAGAGGCATGCCGCCGTCGCGCACGTCGACCGTGATGCGGGTGGGCCCGGAGCGATGGTCACGGCCCTCGATGAGCAGCCGGATGGCGGTGCGGCTCTCGCCGTCGATCTCGATGTCGGCGAAGGTCGGCACGCAGATCAGGTCGACGCCCGACGGGGCGACGTAGCCGCGCGCGATGGCGATGGCCTTGACGGCCTGGTTCAAGGCGCCGGCTCCGACGACCTGGACCTCGACCGAGCCGGACTGGCGAACGACGCCAGCCATGGCCCCGGCCACGCTGTTTGGGTTGGACTTGCTCGAGACTTTGAGGGTTTCCACCGTGCGGGGTCCTTCCGGATCGCCTATGTGAAGGTTCGACGCGGCGTGCGTGGGTTCCTCCCTCGACCTCGTCGCTTTCCGGCAAATCGGTCGTATCTGCAATACGCGGCTCAGCGCGCCGACACCACCCCTCCACATCAACGGAGGGGTGGTGTCGGATCTCGCGCTTTTCGTCGGATTGGCTGGGGTTCAGCCGGAGTTGACCCGGTGTCAGTCGAGGCTGATGGGGGCGTCGAGGTCGATCTCGGACTCGATCGCCTCCCCTGCCCCCGCCGCCACCGTGGCTTCGTCGCCGGACCCCTTCAGGCCGGAGGCCACGCAGATGCGGTCGTACAGGGCGACCATCAGCTCGGGGTTCTCGAAGAGGAACTGCTTGGAGTTCTCCCGGCCCTGGCCCAGCTGCTCACCCTCGTAGGTGTACCAAGCCCCCGACTTCTTGATGATGCCCATGTCGGTGCCGACATCGAGGACCGAGCCCTCGCGGCTGATGCCCTTGCCGTACATGATGTCGAACTCGGCCTGCTTGAACGGGCTCGCTACCTTGTTCTTCACCACCTTGGCCCGGGTGCGGTTGCCCACCACCTCGACGCCGTCCTTGATGGACTCGATGCGACGGATGTCGATGCGGACCGACGAGTAGAACTTCAAGGCCCGACCACCCGGCGTTGTCTCGGGTGAGTTGTGGACCATGACGCCGTCGACGAAGTAGTTGTGCGTGCCCTCGACCTCGATGTCGAAGCGGTGGGTGGCCCGTGACGGCGGCCGCACACCGATGGCGGTGATGGGCAGGGCCACAAGCTCCTGTCGCTCAGGGGCGAAGATTGGCTCGACCTTGAACTGGCCCCGGAACCGCGGCAACAGCTTGTAGTCCATCGACGGATGGATGAACGGAGCCACCAGGGCATGGAGCTTGGCCGTCTCGTCCTTCGGAAAACTGAGCACCGCCTTGCCGCCCCGGATGACGAGCTTCGGGCGGAGGTCCCACGTGTCGGCCAGGTAGTCGACCAGCCGCTGACGGGTCGTGGGTTCCATGGCCTCGATGCAGATCTCGGAGCGACCACTGCCGTCCTTGGTTCGTTCCTGCACGCCCTTGGCGCGCAGGGTGAAACCTCCGTCGTCCATGTACCAGATGGCGAGGGAGAGCGGCGTGAGCTGCTTGAGATAGTCGTGGCTCAAGACCTTCTTGCCCGCGACGTAGACGGCGTGGCGCAGCGCGGCCAGCTCAGGAAGCGGCTGGACGTCGAAGAAGACATCGCTCCTGGCGTTGGTCGAACGGCTCACGTGCACGTTGGCGAACAGCGACGCCTTCCAGTCGCCATAGGCGGTCTGCTTGACGCAGTGGCCCCAACGGAATCGTGCCCCGTGGCCACTCCGACTGGGCGACAGCGCACCGTCACCCATGAGGCCGCCGTAGACCACCTCACGCTGGAAGTCGGAAAGTCGATGAGTCACCGACTGCAGCACGCGATCGCCGACTGCCAGCTCGCCGGCCTCCCGCCAGCCGCCGGGTGTGCGGATCTTGTGGTTGGGCGTGCACGCGAACTGGGCGCGCCCGTTGCCATTGGGCTTGGCCACGGTGAGCCGGAGGAACTCGTCGGTGCGGCCGTTGTCGAACCAGTTGACGATCCTCTTGGGGACGACAGCGTCGAGCTTCGGGTCGTACGACAGGACCTCGACATCCATCTTCTGGTTGACGATCTTGCCGATCTTCTCTTGCGTGCCGTCGGCCAGGGTCACTCGGGTCTCATAGGAGAAGCACCCGAACATCACCCCTATCTTTTCTCGCAGCTGGTTGATGAAGATGCAGATGGTCGAGGACTTCGAGATGCTGCCCGTCAGCTTGCGCAGAGCCTGGGACATGAGGCGGGCCTGCAGGCCCATGTGGGAGTCGCCCATCTCGCCTTCGATCTCGGCCCGGGGTGTGAGGGCGGCGACCGAGTCGATGACGACAATGTCGAGCGCACCGGAGCGGATGAGCATGTCGGTGATCTCGAGGGCCTGCTCGCCCGTGTCGGGCTGGGAGATGAGCAGCTCGTCGATGTTCACGCCGATGGCGGTGGCATAGACCGGATCCATGGCGTGCTCGGCGTCGATGTAGGCGCACACACCGCCGTTGCGCTGGGCCTCGGCCACGGCGTGCATGGCGAGGGTCGACTTGCCTGAGGACTCGGGGCCGTAGATCTCGACGATGCGCCCCCGAGGGAGACCGCCGATGCCGAGCGCCAAGTCGAGGGAGAGCGCCCCGGTGGGGATCGCCTCGATGTTCATGTGCAAGTTGTCGCCCATCCGCATGACCGAGCCCTTGCCGAACTGCTTGTCGATCTGGCCCAGTGCTGCTTCGAGTGCCTTCTCTCGCTCCATCGGGAGCTCCCCTCTATCTCTGTCGGTTGGTTCGAGGTCCACCCTATGGAGGGGGTGTGACAAGAACGACGCTGCTGTACTTCCAGGAGTGTAATTCGAACGGTTGTTCGTGACAACGATCCTCGTCGAATTTCACCCAGGAAGCCACAGCGGCAGGCGCTCGATGACCTCGTAGCGGGCGCCACCGGTTGACCCGGCGCCGAGGTGGGAGGCCACCAACGTGAGCTCGGTGACGAGCCAGGAGGCGGCGAGAGGGATCCCGCAGAGGGGACGGAGGTCGACGTCGCCTTCGTGTCGCCCTCGGGATCGGGCCAGCGTCAGGTGGCCGGCGAAGGGCCGAGGATCGGGGGGCTCCCCCATCGCGGCCGTGGCGGCGACGGTAGCGGCCGCCAACCCGTCGAGTCCAGAGATCGGCACCTGCAATATCCGCGACCCGAACCGGCCGGTCGTCGGCCCCATCACCGCCTCGACCTCTCCCCCACCAGCCGACTCGACGCCCCTTGTCGCCGATTCGATGTCGATTCGGTGACACGCGGCCCGCACCGATTCGACGGCGGGGACAGGCACGGAGCCGAAGAAGCGGAGGGTGACGTGCCACTGATCCGGTGACGTCCATCGCAAGCCGTCGATCGGCGGACGCGGCAAAGCGGAGACCGCGTCGAGCACCGTCGAGGGCGGCCACACGGCGACGAACAGCCTGACCACGGGCGAGCCAACCAGACCGCTAGTTGAGGCCCCGGCTGTCCTGCTTCAAGGCCGTGTCGACCGACAGGGCGGCTGACACCACCAGCGACCGCAGGGGGTCGTCGAGCTGGCGGTGAAGCTGCACCACGTAGTTGTCGGCCGTGGTGAACATGGTCTTGGCCAGGCCCTCCCACGTCTTGGTGATGCGGGCCACCTCGGTGCCGGCCTCGTCCTCGATGCGGAAGTTCCAGGCCCGCCAGTTCTCGGCGTTGATCGACCCGACCCGCTGGCCGCCCGCCTCGAGGGCGAAGCGGATCTTGCCCACCATGTTCTCCTGCACGATGCGGCCGATCTCGCCGCGGCCTGGCGCGCTCACCACGATCGTCGACTTGAACACCTTGGCCGGCCGCACCAGCTCGAGCAGCACCGAGCCGTCGGCGTCGCAGACCTCGAGCTTGGTGGTGAGGAACTGGTCGACCGACGTGAGCACCCGCAGCACCTTGCGGGCCGCCGACTGCCCGGTCTGGCGCACCACGCCGATCAGCTGGCCCGAGCCGTCGTGGACGGCGTACTCGTTGTTGATCTCGACGATCTTGGCCTTCTGATTCACCACCAGGATCGGCTCGGTGAAGACAGTGCCTCCGCCCTCGAACGCCACCGACGACGGGTCGATGCCGGCCCGCTTGGCCACCTGGTGCTGCACCCGGGCGGGATCGTTGCCGGCGATGGCCGACGGGCCGGCCGTGAACGACGGCGGAGGAGGAGGCGGGCCGAGGGCGTCGGTCGACTGCACTCCCCCGTCGGACACATGGTCCGTCCAACGGGTGCCGTCCCAGTAGCGCAGCTCGTGGCGGCCGCCGGGGTCGGGGTGCCACCCGCCCGGGGATCCGGAGTCGCTCATCGGCGTGGTCCTCTCTGCCCCTTGCGGCGGCGGAAGATGGCTTCGACGATCGTAAGCAGCAGACCGCCGAGCCCCTTGCGCGGCTGGCCGCCGGAATCCGACGAAGGGCTCACCGCTGCGGCCTCTCGAGCAGCCGACGGCGCAGCAGGTCGAGCAGTGAGATGCAGGCGAACTGCCGCACCCGCTCGCGGTCACCGGGGAGCTTCACTTGCACCGCCTCGCTCGAGTCGTCCATCGCCAGGCCGAAGAACACCGTCCCGGGCGGATGGCCGTCCTGCTCGGCCGGGCCGGCAACCCCCGTCACCGCCAGCCCGACGTCGGCCCCCAGCACCTTGCGGGCCCCGGCCGCCATGGCCTGGGCCGCCTCGGACGACACCACGGGGCCCTCGGGCACATCGAGCAGGTCGAACTTCACCTGGCTGTCGTAGGCCACCACCGACCCCTTGAAGAACCCGCTCGACCCGGCCACGTTGGTCAGCCGTGACCCCACCATCCCGCCGGTCACCGACTCGGCCAGACCCAACGTGAGGCCATGGGCGTTGAGCAGGGCGGCCACCGCGTCCTCCATCGTCGTGTCGTCGACGCCGAAGACGATGTCGCCGAGCAGGGCCCGTAGCT